>NZ_JBEXOV010000004.1:0-100875 GCF_040611715.1 Streptomyces sp. NPDC006544
GCGCCCCCCTACGGCCGGGACCGGGGGCCGCGGCCCGGGGCGGAGGACCACGCCGCGGCCGCCGCCCCGCCCGCGCCGGGGGGGGGCGGCCCCCGGCCGCGGTCGTCGTGGCGCCGGAACGTCTTCGCCGCGCGCCGGCGCGGCCCTCAGGGGCTACACGTCGCCGGGAGCGCGCAGTTCGCCGGTCCGTGCCACAGCCGCGTACCAGTGCGCGCTCGACTTGGGCGTGCGCTCCAGCGTCTCGTAGTCGACGTGGACGGCGCCGAAGCGCTTGGCGTACCCGTACGACCACTCGAAGTTGTCGAGCAGCGACCAGAGGAAGTAGCCCCGTACGTCCGCTCCGGCTTCGATCGCCCGGTGCAACGCGTCGAGGTGGTCGTGGATGTAGTGGGCGCGTTCCGGGTCGTGGACCGTGCCGTCCGGGCCGACCTCGTCCTCGTACGCCGCACCGTTCTCGCTGACGACCAGCGGCAGGCCCGGATACCGGGCGGCGGTCCGGGTCAACAGGTCGTACAGCGCATCGGGGTCGACCGCCCAGCCCATCGCCGTACGTTCGCCCGGGGCACGGTGGAAGGCGATGTCGTCGGCGCCGGGCCAGGGGGAGTGCTCGCTGTTGCCGTGGCCGTCGTCCTGCGGCTTCTGCGCACCCTTCGCGACGTGCGAGACGACCGTCGGGGTGTAGTAGTTGACGGCGAGCAGGTCCAGGGGCTGGTGGGTCGTGGCGGTGTCGCCGTCCCGGACGAAGGACCAGTCCGTCAGGTGCGCGGTGTCCGCCAACAGGTCGGCGGGGTAGGCCCCTTCGACCATCGGGCCCAGCCAGATGCGGTTGCCCACGGCGTCGATCCGGCGGGCGGCCTCGAGGTCCTCGGGCGAGGAGGTCAGCGGGCGGACCTCGTGGAGATTGAGGGAGACGGCGAGCTGGCCGCCCCCGGGCAGCGCGGCCCGCAGGGCCTGTACGGCGAGACCGTGACCGAGGTTGAGGTGGTGCGCCGCGCGCAGGGCGTCGACCGGGTCGGTGCGGCCCGGGGCGTGGACCCCGGAACCGTAGCCGAGGAACGCGCTGCACCAGGGCTCGTTCAGCGTGATCCAGCGCTGGACCCGGTCTCCGAGGGCGTCCGCGACGAGGCCCGTGTACTCCGCGAACCGCTCGGCGGTGGAGCGCTCCGGCCAGCCGCCCGCGTCCTCGAGTTCCTGGGGCAGGTCCCAGTGGTAGAGGGTGAGGGCGGGCTCGATGCCGGCGGCGAGCAGTTCGTCGACGAGCCGGCGGTAGAAGTCGAGGCCCCGCTGAACGGCAGGGCCCCGGCCGGTCGGCTGGACCCGGGACCAGGAGACGGAGAACCGGTAGGCGTCCAGGCCCAGTTCGGACATCAGCCGGACGTCGTCGCGGAACCGGTGGTAATGGTCGACGGCCACGTCACCGGTGTGGCCTTCGAAGACCTTGCCGGGGGTGTGGGAGAAGGTGTCCCAGATGGACGGGGTCCGGCCGTCCTCGCGGGCGGCGCCCTCGATCTGGTACGCGGCGGTGGCCGTGCCCCACAGGAAGCCGGGCGGAAAGGTACGGGCGGTGGTGAGGGGCCGGGTCTCGGACGCGGTCATAGGAGAGCGCTCCCAACGCATTCGGATGAAGTGGTGCCGGATGAAGCCGCGCCGGATGACGGGGCGCGGACAGGAAGGCGGAGGAACAGAAGGGCAGAGGGACGACCGAAGGGACAGAAGGGCAGGGGGAGGGCACGGGGAGGGCACGGGGCGGAGCGGCAGGAGGGCGGTCCGGCCGTTCCGCGGCGAGCGGCGTCAGTTCTTGACGGCGCCGGCGGTGATGCCGCCCACGATGTGCTTGCCGAGCACGGCGAAGACCAGCAGCAACGGCAGGGTGGATATCAGCGCACCGGTCAGCACGACGGCCTGGTCGACGGTGTGGTTGCCCGCGCCGAGACCGGCCAGGGCGACCTGGAGGGTCGGGTTCCCGTCGGGGGTCAGCGCGATGAACGGCCAGAAGAAGTCGTTCCAGGCCTGGACGAAGACGAGCATCCCCAGGACCGCCATCGCGGGCCTGGCCACCGGGAACACCACGTGCCAGATGATGCGCAGGCTGTGCGCCCCGTCCATCCGGGCCGCCTCCACCAGCTCCACCGGGAGGGCCTCGATGAGGTACTGGCGCATGAAGAACACGCCGAAGGCGGCGACCAGCGACGGCAGGACGACCGACTGGAGCTGGTCGACCCAGCCCAGGTCGGTGATGATCTGGTACAGCGGGATCACGCTGAGCTGGGGCGGGATCGTCATGGTCGCCACCACCAGGGCCAGCAGGGCGCCCCGGCCCTTGAAGGCCAGTTTGGCGAAGGCGAAGCCTGCCAGGGTGGAGAACAGGACGGTGGACAGGGCCACGAGCCCGGCCACGACCGTCGTGTTGACCAGCGCCTCGCCCATGTCGACCTGGTTCCAGGCGAAGGAGAGGTTGTCGAAGAGCCGGGGGCCCGGGAGGAGCGGGGCCGGGGCCTCGACCACGCGCTCGCCCGAGTGGGAGGCGGCGACGAGGTTCCAGTACAGCGGGAAGAGGGAGATCAGGGCGGCCAGGCCCAGCAGGACGTACGTCAGGGGACCCGCGTGGTGCTGACGGCCCGCCGACGGCCGCAGGCGCAGCACGCGCGGGGCCTTGGCGGAGGTCGTGTCGAGTGTGTGAGCCATGAGGTCAGCTCCCCGGGTTCTCGCGGTCGCGGCCGTGGCTGCCACGGGTGGCGCCGCGGCGGTCGCGGTGGTCGTTGCGCTTGCGGTTCGAACGGGAGACCAGCGCCTGGAGGCCGCCGATGAGCAGCAGGAGCAGCAGCATGACCCAGGCGATGGCGGAGGCCTGGCCCAGCGCGCCGGTCACCCAGCCCTTCTCGTACATGAGCAGGCTCAGCGTCTGGAACTGGTTGCCGCTGCCGCCGCTGATGCCGACGCTGCCGCCGAAGAGCATCGGCTCGCCGAAGAGCTGGGTGGCGCCGATGGTGGAGACGATGACGGTGAAGAGGATCGTCGGCCGGATGGAGGGGATGGTGACGCTGAGGAACTGGCGCCAGCGCGAAGCCCCGTCCAGCGCCGCGGCCTCGTAGAGGTCCTGCGGTACGGCCTGCATCGCCGCCAGGTAGATGAGCGCGTTGTAGCCCGTCCAGCGCCAGGTCACGATCACCGAAATCGCTATCTGGGCCGGCCACTTGGAGGACTCCCAGGCGACCGGATCGAAGCCGGCCCAGCCGAGGACCGTGTTGATCAGACCGTAGTCGGTGTTGAACAACTGCGCGAAGACGAGCGTCGCCGCGGCGATCGAGGTGGCGTACGGGGCGAGGATCGCGACGCGGAAGAACCCCCGCCCGCGGAGCTTGTAGTTGAGCAGGTGGGCCAGACCGAGGGCCAGCAGCAGCTGGGGAACGGTCGAGATCACGCCGATGGTGAAGGTGTTGGCGAGTGCGTTCCAGAAGAACTCGCTGGTCGCCAGGGAACTGTAGTTGTCCAGTCCCCTCCACTGGGGGCTGCCGCCGAGCTCCACCCGGTGGAGCGAGAGCCAGCCCGTGTAGATCAGGGGGAAGAGGCCGAAGGCCGCGAAGGTGAGGAAGAAGGGGCCGATGAAGACGTAGGGGATCGCCTTCAGATCGAGGCGGTAGAGCGTGCTGCGCCAGCCGCTCCGGCCGGAGGGCCGCTGCTTGCGGGGGCCGGAGGCGGTGCCGGCGCTGGGGCCCGGGGGCTGGGCGGCGGGCGGCGGGGAGCCGCCGCCGGTCGCCCGTACGGAGGTGGCCACGGGGGCGTCCTTCCAGGTCGATGCGTGCGGTGGTGCGGTGCTGGTGACTCGGAGGTGCGGGGGAGGTGTGGCGGAGGGGGGCGGAGGTGCGGTGGTGCGGACGGCGACGGCCCGCCGCCACCCGCGGGGAGGCGGCGGGTGGCGGCGGGCCGTCACGCTGCCCCCGCTACTGGTCGATCTTGTCGTCGACCAGCTTCTTGACGTTCTCCCAGGCCTTCACCGGGTCGGTGCCGCGCTGCTCGATGTCGAGGATGCCGTTGTCGGTGAGGAAGGTCTTCACCTGTCCGTCCCACCGGCTGATCGGGGCGGGCGAGATGCCGGCCGCGGCCTCCGAGTAGATCCTGCCGACCGGGGTGTCGCCGAAGTACGCCAGCTTGGCGTCCTGCACCGCCGGCGAGGTGAGCGTGTCCTTGGAGGAGGGGATGTTGCCGTTCACGCCGAACACCTTGGAGTGCTGCGCCGGGGCGGTGAGCCAGGCGGCGAGCTCGGCCGCCTCCTTGGCGTGCTTGCCCGACTTCGGAACGGCGAGGAAGGAGCCGCCCCAGTTCCCGGCCACGGGCGGCGCGGCGATGTCCCACTTCCCCTGGTTCTCCGGGCCGGCCTGTTCCTTGATGATGCCCGTCATCCAGCTCGGGCAGGCCACCGTGGCGAACTTCGAGTTCTTGAAGGCCGCGTTCCAGCTGCCCTTCTCATCGAACTGACGCAGCTTCGCCGTCAGTTCGCCCTGGGCCGCCGCCACGGCGGTGTCCCAGGCCTTCTTCACGCCGGGGCTGTTCTGGTAGTCCAGCTCGCCCTTGGCGTTGGCGTACTGCACCGGCTCGCTGGAGACCACGGCGTTGAACAGACCGCTCGCCGAGTCGTGGAAGGAGGTCCCTTCCGGGGCGCTCTTCTTGTACGTCTCGCCGGTCTGTATGAACTTCGCCCAGTCGCCCGCCCAGAGTTTGGCGACCTCGGCGCGGTCGGTCGGCAGTCCGGCCTTGGTGAAGAGGTCCTTGTTGTAGCAGATGGCCATCGGACCGATGTCCGTACCGAGGCCGATGACCTTGCCGTCGCCCGTGGTGGCCTGCTTGACCTTCCAGTCGAGGAACGCGCCGAGGTCCGCCCCGCCCGTCTTGCCGAGATCGGCCCACTTGTCCGCCAGGGCGGGACCGGTCGCCTCCGCGATGTAACCCACCTCGAGGGCCTGGATGTCCGCGAGGCCGCTGTCGCGGGAGAGACGCAGTTTGAGCGTGTCCCAGTACTTCTGCCCGTCGGCGACGTTCGACTCCTCGATCTTGATGTTCGGGTGCGCCTTCTCGTACTCGGCGTAGAGCTTGGCCCCCGTGGCGTTGTCGTAGCCGAAGGAACCGAAGGTCCCGATCCGCAGCGTGATCTGCTCGCCACCCGCGGCACCGTCGTCGCCGCCGTCGTCACCGCCGCAACCGGTGAGCAAGGCGGCGCCGGTCACGACGGCGACGGCCGCGGCGATCGCGGTGCTCGCGGTACGGCGTCCGTGTCCGTGTCCGCGTCTGCTGCTGGAAGTGCGCATTCCACTCTCCTCGTCCAAGGTGGTGCTCGTTGTGCGCCAGGGTCGTGCGCCAGGGTCCGGCGGGCTGTTCGCGGCTCGGCGAGGGCCCGCCCCGGCCGGATGTGGAGGCCTTGTCGCATCCCCTGAATGGGAGCGCTCCCACGTCGCTGCCGGAAGGTTGCTGCCTGGCGGGTGTGGGTGTCAAGAGATGAACGCGAATTCATTACACAGCGCCCTCCGGCGCAGATCCGTGCACCGTTCCGGCGTGTGTCCCGTCGGACGGTGAACACGGCCATGGCATCGGGAGGGGATCGAAGGTAATGTGGGAGCGCTCCCATCTCTCCGTCGGCGTACCGTGTTCCGCGGCGGACGGGGGGCGGGATCGAGCGTCTTACCTGTTCAGCCGACCGGGCCGGCTTGCCCGGCACCAAGTGCGATGGCGTACGAGGGGAGTTACGTGAGCGGACGGCAGAACGGCAGGCCCACCCTGGAGGAGGTCGCGGCCCTGGCCGGCGTCGGCCGGGGCACGGTCTCCCGGGTCATCAACGGGTCGCCGCGGGTCAGCGAGCAGGCCCGGACGGCCGTCGCCCGCGCCGTCGAGGAGCTCGGGTACGTGCCCAATCAGGCGGCCAGGGCCCTGGCCGGCAACCGCACCGACGCGGTCGCCCTCGTCATTCCGGAAACCGAGGCCAGGCTGTTCGCGGAGCCGTACTTCCTCGACCTGATTCGTGGGGTCAGTGCCGAACTGGCGGAAGCGGACAAGCAGTTGCTCCTCACCCTGGTGCGGACCGAGGCGGAGCGGCAGCGCTTCGAGCACTATCTGGCGGCCCAGCGGGTCGACGGCGTACTGCTGGCATCCGTCCACGGGGACGACCCGCTGCCCGACCGGATCGCGCAGCTGGGGCTGCCGGTCGTCATGAACGGCCGGCGCTCCGAGGCCGAGCCCGTCGCCTATGTGGACTCCGACAACGTCGGTGCGGGCCGGGCGGCCGTCGCCCACCTCGTGGGGCGGGGCAGGAGCAGGATCGCGACCATCAGCGGGCCGCTCGACATGTACGTGGCCCGCGCGCGCGTGGGCGGCTACCGTGCGGGGCTCGCCGAGGCGGGTATCGCGCCCGACGAGTCGCTCGTGGCGGCCGGTGACTTCACGGAGGAGGGCGGCAGGCTGGCGATGCGCGAGCTCCTGCTTCGCAACCCGGGTCTGGACGCGGTCTTCGCCGCCTCCGACGTGATGGCGGCCGGTGCGCGCGGTGTGCTGCGCGAGGCCGGGCGTCGGATTCCCGAGGACGTGGCCCTCGTCGGGGTCGACGACTCGGCGGTGGCCCGCCTGATGGACCCGCCCCTGACCAGCGTGCGCCAGCCGATCGAGGAGATGGGCCGCACGATGACCAGACTGCTGCTCCAGAAGATCGCGGAGGAGTCCGGAGCCGGCTCCACCCGCACGCGGGCAAGGAGCGAGGAGCCGCGCCGGGTCCTCCCGACGGAGCTCGTCGTGCGCGATTCCTCCTGACCGCGGGCCGCCTCCGTCCGGCGGAGAACGGGGCTGCGCGCTGACCGGCTCCGGGCGGGAACCGCCCACGCGCCGACGGGCTCCGGGCGGGAGTCGCCGGACGCCGGCGTATCGCCCGCGAGCCGAGAGTTTCCGGACGGGAGCCGCTGGGCGGAGGCGTACCGGAGCGGGCGGCAGGCCCGCTCCGGCCGCAGAGCCGGCCCGCCAGGACCGCTCCGGGCCGGCGACCCGCCGCACCGGGCGGCGGAGTAGGGCGGCCCGGTCCGCGCCGTCCCCGCGGATGGGCCCGACGGGCGACGGCCGACGGCCGACGCCCGTCGCCCGGCGCCGTACGGAACGGACAGTTCCGCACGGCTCCGGGCTGTCGGCTCATCGGGGGTGGGTCAGAGTGCGGGGTGGGCGTTCTTCATGAGTTCTTGGAATTGGGCGGAGAACCATTGTCCTGCGAGGGGTGCGTCGGGGAGGGATCCGGACATGCTGTTGCCGTTGCGGGCGTTGCCGGTGTAGGTGGGGTCGCACATGCGGTCGAAGCCCTTGCCTTCGTTGTTGGGGATCTCCTTGCTGGCGCCGTCGGATTCGCCCGGGGGCTTGATCCACACGTAGGCGTCGATGCCGGCGGCGGGGGCCGCCTGGGGTCGTTCGCCGAGTCCGGCGCCGGACTGGTTGCACCAGTTGCCGAGGTGGATGCGGCGGTCGTAGCGGCCGCCGTTGACGTAGGTGTCCACGCTCGTCAGCGCGCCGGGGCCGGTCGGGCGGGCGGTGCCGCCCCAGCCGTTGCGGGAGGTGTCGATGAGCATGCCGATGCCGGGGTCGAAGCCGAGGGAGATCAGCTTGGTGCGCATGCCCTGGGCGTAGGACAGCTCGTCGGTGTAGCGGTTCCAGTCGACCCACTTCGACTGGCGCACGGAGGTGCCGTTGACGGAGTCGTCGATGGTGAAGTTGTTCTCCTTCAGGGCGCTGTAGTTGGCGGTGTTGACGATGAAGCCGTGCACGTTGGCGAGCGTGGAGCCCTCGGCGGTCGCGGCCTGCTTGAACATCTCGGCGGAGGCGCCGAGGTTGTCGTCCCAGCCGAGCCAGCCGTGGTGGCCGGCGTCGACGTAGTTGTAGACGTTGGGGATCGAGCCGAGTTTGTTCAGGGCGTAGCCGACGCCCTTGATGTAGTTGCCGTTGGTCTTCATGACGTCGCAGTTGGGGGTGGCGGTGGGGCGTCCGGAGACGTTGGTGACGAGGTTGGGCAGTGAGTCGATCTCGACGGTGGTGACGATCCGCAGCCCCGCGTACTTGGCTTCGCGGAGGATCGAGGCGATCGGGTCGATGTACTGCGTCTTGTACTTGTCGATCTCGGTCGGGCCCAGTTCGCCGTTGGAGGCGAGCGCGGAGCAGTCCCGTCCGGGGAGGTTGTAGATCACCAGCTGGACGACGAGTTCGCCGCTGCCCTTCTGTGTCAGGGCCGCGTCGAGGTGGTCGCGCAGACCCATCGTGCCGCTGGTGCCCGTGACGAGGGCGATGCGGTCCAGCCAGACGGCGGTGGGCTGGTTGGCCACCCTGCTGCCGCCCGGTTCGGCGGCGGCGTGGGCGGACCACTCGGGGTTCACGTACATTTTGGCGCCGGCGTAGGGGTTGTCGACCTTGTTGCCGGTGGGCGGAGGTGTGGTGGGCGGCGTGGTGGGCGGGGTCGTCGGGGGTGTGGTGGGGGGCTGGGTCGGGTCGGTGGCGCCGTTGCAGGTGACGCCGTTGAGCTTGAAGGTCGCGGGGACGGCGTTCGTGCCGTTGTGCGAGCCGTTGAACCCGAAGGACGTCGAACCGCCCGTGGCCAGCGCCCCGTTGTAGGACACGTTCTTCGCGGTCACCGCGGCCCCGGACTGGGTGATGGTGGCGTTCCAGCCCTGGGTGACCTGCTGGCCGTTGGCGTAGGACCATTCCAGGGTCCAGGAGGCGACCGGGTCGCCGGTGTTGGTGACGATCACGTTGGCGCCGAAGCCGGTGTTCCACTGGTTCGAGATCTGGTATTCGACCTTGCAGCCGGTGGTGGCGGCGCCGGTGCTGGTACCGAACGCCGTGGCCGTGGCGCCGGCGGCCGTGACGAGGCTGAGGGCCGCCAGCAGGGCGGTGCGGGGGATGGTGCGGCTCATTTCGTGGGGTGCCTTTCAGTTCAGGGCGCGCAGGCGGTCGCGCACCCGGTGCCGATCGGGGGGGAGTGCCGTGGTGCGGAGGGGTGCCGTCGTACGGAGCGGGTGCGGTCGTCGGAACCGGGCCGCGGCGCGGTCGATGAACGCGTGTCCGGTGTGCTCGCCGCTCTCGCCCGTGACCGGGGGACCCGGTCCGCGACCGGGGCGGGGGTGGGGGAACGGGTGAGCCACTGGCTCGGGTCGTTGTAGGCGATCCCGGGGACCGGCAGGAAACTGCGGGCCCCGGTCGCCTGCACGGCCTGCACCAGGTCCTGCGTGCCGGCGACGTCGTGGCCGATGCCGCCGGGTACCGCCGTCGCACGAGGTCGGCGCTGCTCCGCCGAGCAGTGCTGACAGGCGCGGGGGGTGGTGGGCGGGTCTTGCAGCGAGGTGCGCCCTGACGGCGCACCGAATGATGGAACCGCTCCCACTGGTTGGGGCCAGACCGTAGCGCCAAGTGCCGCCGATCAAAAGAGGAGTTGAGTAAATTCCTCGCAGATTGCTTTCGACTCTTCACACGTCTTGACGCCGTCACGCCACGTATGCACAGTGGGAGCGCTCCCACTGGTTCAGAGCTTGTGCGCAGACCGCTCCTCCCATCCCGTCTCCCCGAGCCGCGAGGAGAACCATCCGCATGTCGTCACATCCCCCGCCCAGATTCCGCGGACGACGCAAACTGCTGACCGCGTCCGCCACGGCCGTGGCCCTCTCCCTCCCCATGGGCCTCACGGCCGTCGGCGCCACCACCGCCGCGGCAGCAGCGGTGCAGTGCAGCGTCGACTACAAGATCAACAACGACTGGGGTTCGGGCTTCACCACCGAACTCACCCTCACCAACCGGTCCACGACCGCACTCGACGGCTGGACCCTCACCTACGACTACTCCGGCAACCAGCAGCTGACCAACGGCTGGAACGGCGTTTGGACCCAGTCCGGCAAGAGCGTCCGCGTCGCGGCCCCGGACTGGAGCAAGACCGTCGCCGCCGGCGCGGCCGTCACCGCCGGCGCCCAGTTCAGCTACAGCGGGACCAACGCCGCCCCCACTTCCTTCGCCGTCAACGGCACCCCGTGCACCGGAGCCCACCAGCCCCCGGTCGCCGTCCTGACCAGCCCCACCGCGGGCGCCGTCTACACGGCGGGTACTCCCGTCCCGCTAGCCGCCACCGCCGCCGCGGCCGACGGCGCCACCGTGGGCAAGGTCGAGTTCTACAGCGACACCACGCTCCTGGGCACGGACACCACGGCGCCCTTCACCCTGGATGCCACCGGCCTCGCCGCCGGTTCCCACTCCCTCTACGCCAAGGCCTACGACAGCCTCGGGGCCTCCGCCGAGTCCGCCCCCGTCGGCATCTCCGTCGCTGCGGGCCCCGCGCTCGTCGCCACCCCCGCGCAGCTCTCCGTACGCCGCGGGGAGACGGGCACCTTCGACCTGAAGCTCTCCAAGCAGCCGGCCGCGAATGTCACGGTGGCCGTGGCCCGCACCTCGGGCAACACCGACCTCTCGGCGGCACCCGCCACGCTCACGTTCACCCCGGCGAACTGGAACACCGCCCAGAAGGTGACGGTCACCGCCGGGACCACCGGCAGCGGATCCGCCGTCTTCACCGTGACCGCCCCCGGCCACGCGAAGGCCGAGGTGACGGTCGCCGAACTGGCCGCCGACTCCACGTACGACGCTCGCTTCCTCGACCTCTACGGGAAGATCACCAACCCGGCGAACGGCTACTTCTCGCCCGAGGGCATCCCGTACCACTCCGTCGAGACGCTGATCGTGGAGGCCCCGGACCAGGGGCACGAGACGACCTCGGAGGCCTACAGCTATCTGATCTGGCTGCAGGCGATGTACGGGAAGATCACCGGGGACTGGACCAAGTTCAACGGTGCGTGGGAGACCATGGAGAAGTTCATGATCCCCACCCATGCCGACCAGCCGACGACCGGCTCCTACAACGCCTCCAAGCCCGCCACCTACGCGCCCGAGCAGGACCTCCCCTCGCAGTACCCGGCCAAGCTCGACGGGGGAGTCGCCGCCGGCGCGGACCCGATCGCCGGTGAGCTGAAGAGCGCGTACGGCACGGACGACATCTACGGCATGCACTGGCTCCAGGACGTCGACAACGTCTACGGCTACGGCAACGAGCCCGGAAAGTGCTCCGCCGGACCGACCGCGACCGGGCCCTCGTACATCAACACCTTCCAGCGCGGACCCGAGGAATCGGTCTGGGAGACCGTGCCGCACCCCACCTGCGACAACTTCACCTACGGAGGCAAGAACGGCTACCTCGACCTCTTCACCGGGGACGCCTCCTACGCCAAGCAGTGGAAGTTCACCGATGCCCCGGACGCCGACGCGCGCGCCATCCAGGCCGCCTACTGGGCGGATGTCTGGGCGAAGGAACAGGGCAAGGGAACCCAGGTCACCGCGACCGTCTCCAAGGCGGCCAAGATGGGCGACTACCTGCGGTACTCCATGTTCGACAAGTACTTCAAGAAGGCCGGGAACTGCGTCGGCCCGACCGTCTGCCCCGCCGGCACCGGCAAGGACAGCGCGCACTACCTGATGTCCTGGTACTACGCCTGGGGCGGCGCCACCGACACCGCGGCCGGCTGGTCCTGGCGGATCGGCTCCAGCCACGCGCACAGCGGCTACCAGAACCCGCTCGCGGCCTACGCGCTCAGCGAGTACGCCCCGCTGAAGCCCAAGTCGCCGACCGGCGCCACGGACTGGGCGACCAGCCTCGACCGGCAGCTGGAGTTCTACCGCTGGCTCCAGTCCGACGAGGGCGCCATCGCGGGCGGCGCCACCAACAGCTGGCAGGGGCGCTACGCACAGCCCCCGGCCGGGACCCCCACCTTCCACGGTCTGTTCTACGACGAGAAGCCGGTTTACCAGGACCCGCCGTCCAACCAGTGGTTCGGCTTCCAGGCCTGGTCCATGGAGCGGGTCGCCGAGCTCTACGAGCAGACGGGCGACGCGGGCGCCAAGGCCGTGCTCGACAAGTGGGTCGGCTGGGCCCTGTCGAAGACCACGATCAACCCCGACGGCACCTACCGGATCCCCTCCACCCTCAAGTGGTCCGGCGCCCCCGACACCTGGAACGCGTCGGCGCCCGGCGCCAACGCGGGCCTGCACGTCACCGTCGCCGACTACACCGACGACGTGGGCGTGGCCGCCGCGTACGCCAAGACCCTGACCTACTACGCCGCCAAGTCCGGGAACGCCGAGGCCAAGCGGGTGGCCAAGGCCCTGCTCGACGGCATGTGGGCCCACCACCAGGATCCGCTGGGCCTCTCCGTCCAGGAGACCCGGACCGACTACAAGCGCTTCAACGACCCGGTGTACGTGCCCAGCACGTGGACCGGAAAGATGCCGAACGGCGACGCGGTGAACTCCTCGTCCACCTTCGCCTCGATCCGCGGCTTCTACAAGAACGACCCGGCCTGGCCGAAGGTCGAGGCCTACCTCGCGGGCGGCGCCGCGCCCGTCTTCACCTACCACCGGTTCTGGGCCCAGGCGGACATCGCCCTGGCCATGGGTTCGTACGCGGAACTGCTCGAATAGCAGGGCGCCCCGCCGGGAGACGGCGACGCGTACGACGAGGCCGGGCAGCCCGCGAGGGCCTGCCCGGCCTTGACGCGCCCAGGCTTTCGCCCCACCCGTGCGGGCCGGTGGCCGGGACAAGGGATCAGGCGATCAGGTGGATCAGGTGGGTCAGTCGGATCGGGTACATCAGGCGGATCAGGTGTGGAGGCGGCCGTTGGTGCCGTCGTGGCTGTCGGCCTGCTCGTCGTCGAACCAGTGGTCGTCCGCGGCGAGGTAGCGGAAGGAGTGCGCGCCGTGCCGGGGGAGGGTGACGGTCGCGGTGCGGGTGCCGTCGCCGCGCGGCTGAAGGGGGTGGGCGGCGGGATTCCAGTGGTTGAAGTCTCCCACCACGCTGACCGGGCCGGGGGGACTGTCCTCGGGGAGGACGAAGGTGACCTGGGCCCGGTTCTTCAGTTGCTTGCGTTCGAGCACGGGAGGACTCCAGCCGCGAAGGGAAAGGGAACGAGCCCGTGCATCCTCGCCGCTGCGGGAGCCCGGCGCGGTGCCACACGGCCGCCGGCGGCCGGATCTCACCCGGCCGGTCTCCGCACCGGCCTGCTCGCGAGCCGGGGCCCCTCCACCGGCGAGCGGGCGGGGACGCGGAGCCGGATCAGGCGTTGCGCTGATCTCGGGTGTCCCGGCGGAGCTGGTCCGCGTGCCGGGTCAGGGTGTCGATGCGTTCGGCGAGCTCGGAGTCCTCGGGCCGCAGGTGGGCGCGGGTGTCGGTCAGCGGGCGCACGAGGCGGGCGGCGTCGCTGTCGGCGAGGGCCAGGTTCAGGTCGCCGACGGCGCCTTCGGCATCGGCGGGGAGGCCGGTCAGGGAGGTGACCTGACCGGCGAGCCGGCGCAGGTCGGCAGCGTTGTCACGGGCCCAGGCGGTCACGGAGCGGTCGGCCGCGCGGGTGTCGCGCGTGGCCTGGACGCGCTGCTCACCGGTGCTTCCGTCGGCGCCGGGGCGCAGCCGGAGGTAGCGCCGTTCGGCGGCCTGGCGGCTGGCGACCCCGAGGGGGCCGGCGAGGTCGGCCCAGCTCGCGCCCCGCCCGCGGGCGGTCTCGATGAGCCCGGTCTCCCAGCCGGCGAGCTGCTCACGGACCTCGCGCAGCAGCAGCAGGGTGGCCAGGGCCGGGTCCGGGCCCGCGTCCCGCGCGGGCTCCGTGGCCGCCGACGCGGCTGTCGGCGTAGCGGCCTGCGGCGGTTCCGCGGATGCTCGGTGCGCGGTCCTGACGGCCTGATCGATGGCCTCCAGCGCCGCGGCCGCCGCGAGGAAGGAGACCTGCGGCGCCGTCGGGGCGTACTCGTTCATGGGGCACTCCCTGCTCTGTCACCCTCTGGGTGACATCCTGCTTGTCATCGCTTCGATGACATGTTACAACGGAAGCACGTTGAAGCGCATTGGCAGTTTCTGCCTGAACCAAGTGGAGGTGTTTCGCGATGTTGATGCGCACTGACCCGTTCCGCGAGATGGACCGGATCGTCCAGCAGCTGTCGGGTACGTCGGGTACGTGGTCGAAGCCGTCCGTGATGCCGATGGACGCCTACCGCCAGGGCGACGTGTACGTGATCGCCTTCGACCTCCCCGGAGTGAGCACCGAGGCGATCGACATCGACGTCGAGCGGAACATGCTGACGGTCAAGGCCGAGCGCCGGCCCACGGGGAAGTCCGACGGTGTGCAGATGGAACTCTCGGAGCGGCCCCTCGGTGTCTTCTCCCGCCAGGTCATGCTGGCCGACACCCTCGACACCGAGCGCATCGAGGCCGACTACGACGCGGGCGTACTGACCCTGCGCATCCCGATCGCCGAGCGCGCCAAGCCGCGCAAGATCACCATCAGCGGCGAGTCCGACCGCAAGCAGATCTCGGGCTGAGCGGCCCGTACCAGCGGCGGAGGACCGGGGGAGCCGGCTTCCTCTTCCTCCGGACCCCGGTCCCCGCCGCTGTTCTCGTTTCCCCGTCTCCGGAGGTGACGTGATGTCGATGCGCCGGGAGTCGTTCCTGGCCCATGTGCAGGAACGCGGCGAGTACCCGAGTCCCGTGGAAGCCGAACGGGCGGCCCGCGTCGTCCTGGCCCTGCTGGGAGCCCACCTCGTCGGCACCGTCCGCGCCCAGCTCGCGGCCCGGCTGCCCGAGACCTACGCCCTGATCCTCCTCAACCCCCTCCAGGCCGCGGAGCCGCTCTCCGCGGAGCGTTTCGTCCGCGCGACGGCGGCCTGGATCGACGGCGCCACCGAGAAGACGGCCCTGTGGGACATCGGAGCCGTCCTGTCCACGGTGGCCGCCGCCGCGGGCGACATCCTCGTCCGCGAGGTCCTGCTCCAGCTCCCTCCGGGCTACGACCTCCTCTTCGGCCACCCCCAGCCCACCTGAACCCACGCGTCGGCCGAGCCCCATCCGCAACCCACCAGGAAAGGACGGCGTCATGTACGACCAGAGCGGCCCGGAACGCTCCCTCGTGGCCATGACGTACCACCAACTGCTCGAACGCGTCCGCTACGAGGGCGCGTACCCCACACCGGAGCACGCCGAGGCAGCCGTCCGTGCGGTCCTCACCGCGCTGGGCCGGCAGCTGACCGGCGATGAACGCGTCGACCTCGCCCGCCTCCTGCCCGTCGAGGCGGCCCTCGCCCTGACCGCGTCGGTCCCCGACACCGGACGCCTCACCGGATGGGAGTTCGTCAAGGACCTCGCGGCCCGGACCGGCGGCACGCCGGCCACCGCCCGCTGGGACACCGGCGCCGTCCTCGCGCCGGTCTCCGCCCTCGCGGGGCCCGATCTCCTCTCCCGCATCCTGCGGCAGCTCCCCGACGGCTACGCCCTCCTCTTCGGGCAGGCGCAACTGCTCCGGCCCCAGCCCGTGGCCGCCTGACCCGCCCCCGCCCCCGCCCCTCCTCGCCTCCGTCTCCGCCCCCGCGCCGTGGGCCGCGGCTGCCGTCGCCGCCGTCGGCCGACGGCGGAGAGGAGGGGGTACGGCGTGTCGGCCGCGGGGCCGGCATCGGGCCTGCTCCAGTGGCCTGGACCTCGGCTCCATGCGAGGGGAAGACCTGAGACGAGGGTGACGCCGGTGGTGCCGGATCGTTTCAGCTGGCGTGAATGAAAGATTCCGTTTTTCGGGGCCCCGCCCCCACCTCACTCCACCCGGAGCCCCGCCGCACGGCCCCCCGCCGCGAGCGGTTCGCCCTGCTGCCCCGTCCCCACACCGGGAGGCGGCGTGAGGAGGGGGAGCTTCTACTGGTGCCGTTCCTGTCGGCAGCCCCTATACGCCACCAGTTCGGCATCCGGCACGGCCGGCGGCCGGGACTGGGAGATCGACCACCAGCGGGCCGGTGACTGTGCCAACGGGTACTTGATGCCCCTGACCGGAACGGCGACGGCCCCCGAGGACCTGCCGGACGCCCGCCCGCCGTGATCAGGGGTCGCCGCGGGCGGTGCCGCAGATGACGCGGGTGGCAGTGGACGAGCCGTACGTTCCTTCGGGGCCCTGGCGCCACAGGCACCAGGGCCCCTCCGTGCGTCCGGGGACGCGACGCGTACCGTCCCGCGGTGCCGGCCCCGGCCGGCGGGTCGTCGTGAAGAAGCCCGCCGTGGTCGCGCGGCCGCCGACGTGCCGGTGCCTCGGATACGGAGCACCGTGGAGGTAGCCGTACGACAGAGGTGAAGCAATGGCGATGCCGTCGGGTCCACAGCCTCCTTCCCCCGGCGATGGCTGGGGCGCCCGGGCATCCCAGCCGTCGCAGCCGCCGCGGACGTCGCGGACGTGTCTGGTCGTCGCGCTGGTCGTCGGGGCGGTCGCGCTCCTCGGGGTGATCGCCCTCATCGCCTTCCTCGCGCTCGTGGCCCACGTGGACGACCCGCACCGCGACGGTCCCGACGGGCCCACGGGGGACGTGAAGCTCACCGGCTGCACGGTGGACGCCGATACGCAGTGGCCCCGCGCCGATCTCGACGTCACGAACCGCAGCAGCGAACCGAGCGACTACACCGTCGCCGTGGAGTTCGTCGGGCCGTCGGGAGAGCGCCTCACCGAAGCCCACACCGCCATCACGCACCTGGCCCCCGGACAGGTCGCCCACGACCGAGCCCAGAGCCTCGCGCACGTGGATGCCCCCGTCACGTGCCGGATCACCGGCGTGACCCGATTCGCCTCCTCCTGAGGAGTCGGTCGCCCTCGGAAGGTGACGGTCCATGGCCTTGCCGTGTGCCCCTTGCGGCTCAGTCCCCCAGGACGTGGCTGCCGAGCCGGCTGACCATGGCGGGGTCGCGGTGGTCGAAGAACAGCGACGCCCCGGTGTCCAGGGCGGCGAGGGACGCCATCTCTTCGGCGGTGAGCTCGAAGTCGAAGACGTCGAGGTTCTCCGCCATGCGCTCGGGCCGGACCGACTTGGGGATGACCACGACGCCCCGCTGGACGAGCCAGCGCAGCACGACCTGCGCCACCGACTTGCCGTGCGCGGCCCCGGTCTTCGCGAGCACCGGGTCGGTGAAGAGGTTGTTGCGGCCTTCCGCGAAGGGCCCCCAGGACTCGATCTGCACGCCGCGCTCGCGCATGAGCTCCTGGTCGGCGGTGCGCTGGTAGAAGGGGTGGGTCTCGACCTGGTTGACCGCCGGGGTGACCTCGTTGTGGTCGATCAGGTCCACGAGCCGGTCGCCGTGGAAGTTCGAGACGCCGATCGCCCGGACCAGGCCCTCGCGCTGCAGGCTCTCCATGGCACGCCAGGAACCGTAGACGTCGCCGTAGGGCTGGTGGATCAGGTACAGGTCGAGCTGCTCGAGGCCGAGCTTGCGCAGCGAGGTCTCGCAGGCGCGCCTGGCCTTGTCCTCGCCGGCGTCGGAGACCCACAGTTTGGTGGTGACGAACAGTTCCCGGCGAGCGATCCCACTGGACCGGATCGCACGGCCGACGGCCTCCTCGTTGCCGTAGGCGGCGGCGGTGTCCAGCGAGCGGTAGCCGGCGGCGAGGGCGTCACCGACGGCCCGCTCGGTCTCCTCGGCCGGGATCTGGTAGACGCCGAAACCGAGGACGGGCATCTCGACGCCGTTGTTCAGGGTGACGTTGCGCATGCGGGGTTCCTTACGCAGCTCGGTGTGAGTGTGGGGGAGGGGAGCCCGGCCGGCTGCCGGGCGCGTTCGGAGCGGAGCGGAGCGCGGAGCGGGACGGACGGTCGCGTCCGGGACGCGTCCATCGGTACCCGCCGCGGGGCGGTTCCTCACGGCCGGTGCTCCATGTGGACCCGGCGCGGCGATGTCCGGCACCGTACCGTCCCCTCCCCGCACCGGCCGCAGGGCCCGGCCGCGATTGGTGTGCGGCTATCCGGACACAAGCAGGGCGTGCTGAAGATACTTCTCGTGGTCCTGCTCGGTGCGACGGCGGCCATCGCCGCAGGCGCCGCCGTCCTCTCCTCACCCTGGTGGTGGGTCGCGGCCGCGCCCCTGCTCCTGCTCGTGGCGACCGCCGTGCACGACCTCCTGCAACGGCGGCACTCCATCCTGCGGAACTACCCCCTCCTCGGGCACCTGCGGTTCGCCATGGAGACACTGCGGCCGGAGATCCAGCAGTACTTCATCGAGCGCAACGTCGAGGGCCGTCCCTTCGACCGCGACACGCGCAGCATCGTCTACGAGCGGGCCAAGGGCACCGACGCCGAGGAGCCGTTCGGCACCGAACTCGACCTCTACCGGCCCGGCAGCGAATACCTCACTCCCTCCATGGCACCCCTCCCGGTACCGACCGACCCGCCCCGGGTCCGGATCGGCGGGCCCGACTGCACCCAGCCGTACGACATGGCCCTGCTCAACGTCTCGGCGATGAGCTTCGGCTCCCTGTCGGCCAACGCGATCCTGGCCCTCAACACCGGTGCACAGCTGGGCGGTTTCGCCCACGACACCGGCGAGGGCGGCCTGTCCGAGTACCACCTGGGGCCCGGCGGCGACCTCGTCTGGGAGATCGGCACCGGATACTTCGGCTGCCGGACCGCCGACGGGGAGTTCGACGAGCGCGAGTTCGCCGAGAAGGCCGCGCACCCGCAGGTCAAGTGCGTGTCCTTGAAGATCAGCCAGGGAGCCAAGCCCGGTATCGGCGGTGTGCTGCCGGGTGCCAAGGTCACCGCGGAGATCGCGAAGGTACGCGGGGTGCCGCAGGGGGAGACCGTGATCTCGCCGCCGTACCACCGCGCGTACTCCACCCCGCGCGAGCTGGTGCGCTTCCTGGCCCGCATGCGCGAACTCGCCGGCGGCAAACCCGTCGGCTTCAAACTGTGCGTCGGGTCGCGCCGCGAGTTCCTCGCCGTGTGCAAGGCCATGCTGGAGGAGGGCACCACGCCCGACTTCATCGTCGTCGACGGGGCGGAGGGCGGGACGGGCGCCGCGCCCCTGGAGTTCGCCGACAACGTCGGCCAGCCGCTCGGCGAAGGGCTGATGACCGTGCACAACGCCCTCGTGGGCGCCGGACTGCGCGACCGCGTCAGGATCGGCGCCTCGGGCAAGGTCGCCACCGGGAGCGACCTCGTCAAACGCCTCCTCCAGGGCGCCGACTACACCAACGCGGCCCGCGCCATGATGTTCGCGATCGGCTGCATCCAGGCGCAGCGCTGTCACACCAACACCTGCCCCGTCGGTGTGGCGACCCAGGACGAGAGGCGCGCCCGCGCCGTCGACGTCGGGGACAAGTCGCAGCGCGTACGGCGCTACCAGGAGGCGACCGTCAAGAGCGCCCTCCAGATCATGGCGTCGATGGGCGCGGAGGACGCCCGCGGACTGCGGCCCCACATGCTGCTGCACCGGGTGGACCCCCACACCGTCCGCTCCTACGCCGAACTCCACACCTGGCTCACCCCGGGGCAACTGCTCGCATCTCCGCCCGAGGCCTGGGCAGGCGACTGGGAAGCGGCCGATCCCGACCGCTTCAGCGGCTGACCCTCCCCAGCTGACCTCCCCGGCTGCCCCCGGCCCTCGTACCGGGCAGCCGCACACCGAACCGAAGGGCACTCCTGTGGCACGCACCGTCGCCCACGTGATCGTCAACGCACTCAAGGAGCTGGGCGTCCAGCACGTCTTCGGCGTCGTCGGAGACGCCCTGAACCCGCTGACCGACGCCATCCGCACCACCGACGGCCTGGAGTGGGTCGGCTGCCGGCACGAAGAAGCCGCGGCCTTCGCCGCCGGGGCGCAGTCCCAGCTCTCCGGCACCCTCGGGGTGTGCATGGGCACCGTGGGGCCCGGCTCCGTACACCTCCTGAACGGTCTCTACGACGCCGCCAAGAGCCACGCCCCCGTCCTCGCGATCTGCGGACAGGTGCCCCTCGCGGAGATCGGCAGCGACTACTTCCAGGAAGTCGACAACGACCTGCTCTTCCGGGACGTGGCCGTCTACCGGGCCACCGTCACCTCCCCCGACCAGATGCCCCGCCTGCTCGAAACCGCCGTACGCGCCGCCGTGACCCGGGGCGGCGTGGCCGTCCTGACCGTTCCCGGCGACCTCGGCGACCAGGAGCTGAGCGACGACCGGCCCACGCGCTTCGCCCTCGACCGCGCCGTGACCCGCCCCGACGACCCGGCGCTCGTGCGGGCAGCCGCTCTCCTGAACGAGGCTTCGCGCGTGACCCTGCTCGTGGGCCAGGGCGCCCGCGAGGCCCGTGCCGAGGTCATGGAGACCGCCGAGCTGCTCGCGGCCCCCATGGTCCTCACCCTGAAGGCGAAGGAGGGCTTCGAGGACGGCAACCCCTTCCAAGTGGGCCAGACCGGCCTCATCGGCAACCCCGCCGCCGCCCACGCCCTCGACAGCGGAGAGGCGCTCCTGATGCTGGGCACCGACTTCCCGTACCGGGAGTGGTACCCGACGGATGTCAAGGTGGTCCAGGTCGACGCGCGGGAGGACCATCTGGGGCGCCGCACTCCCGTGGACGTGGGCCTGGCCGGCGACGTGGGCGCCACGTTGCGGGCGCTGCTGCCGATGCTGAAGGCCGTCCCCGACCGCGCCCACCTGGACGACGCGCGGGAGCGCTTCGTCCGGTGGCAGGAAGGGCAGCAGGGGCTGGCCGACCCCGCGCACGGGCACCGCTGGACCGGGAAGCTGCGGGCGGCACTGGACAACCGCGAGCACGAGATCCGCCCCGAGGCACTCGCCGCGGCGGTGGACGCGTACGCGGCCGAGGACGCCGTCTTCACGTCCGACACGGGTATGGCCACCGTCTGGCTCTCGCGCTTCGTCACCATGCGCGGTGACCGCCGCCTGATCGGTTCGTACAACCTCGGCTCGATGGCCAACGCCATGCCCCAGGCCCTGGGAGCCCAGCTCTGGGCGCCGGAACGGCAGGTCGTCGCGCTCTGCGGGGACGGCGGGCTGAGCATGCTGCTGGGTGACCTGATGACGATCAAGACGTACCGGCTGCCGGTGAAGCTGGTCGTCTTCGACAACCGGCGCCTGGGCATGGTCAAGCTCGAACAGGAGCAGATGGGCCTGCCCGAGTTCGGCACGGAACTCGACAACCCCGACTTCGCCGCGGTCGCCACGGCCCTGGGTCTGACGGGCATCAGGGTCACTGATCCGGCCGACCTGGACGACGCGGTACGCCGGGCCTTCGCCACCCCGGGCCCGGTCCTTCTGGACGTCCTCACCAACCCCGAGGAAGTGGCGGTACCGGGCAAGCCGACCGTGTCGCAGGGCTGGGGATTCGCCAGGGCCAAGATCAAGGAGATCCTGCCGGGCCGCGAGGACTGACGGGCGCACACACCGGAGTACCGCTCGCCGGGCCGTCCAGGCCGGCGGGCGGTACTCCGTGTACCTCACGGCCGGCACCCGGCTCTCCGGCCGGCGCCCGGCCGGGAGAGCCTCAGGCAGCCGGCTGTACGGGGACGGGCGCGCCGCATGCGCATCCCGTGTCGGCCACGTCGGCCGTGGGGATGCGCATGCGGCGCAGGAGGTCCCGGGTGGTGCGCCGTGTGAGAGTGCTGCGCCAGGTGAGGTCGGGATGGCGGGAGCGCAGGTGGGACAGGGCGCGGGTGTCGAGCCCGCTGGAGTGGAAGGGCTGGTCGATGTCGACACCGGTGATCACGCCCTGACCGCAGTCGGCGCAGGCCCGGTAGTGGACCTGCCCGACGACCTTGCGGATGTGGACGAGGAGCAGGCATTCCTCCTGGAGCCCCGTTCCGGTGGAGGTGCCGGGGATGTGGGAGGACAGGAACTCGATGTCACGGTAGGCGAGGATCCTGCGCCGCAGCCTTCTGGCGAAGCCTCCGCGGCGGCCGTGCCGCGCGGCGTGCGAGGACACTGCGGTTTCCGGGGCGGAACGGACGAGGGCGGGACGCGCGTGGAGTCCAGACATGGCTCGCGTCTGCCCTCGAGCCAGCCCCTGACACCCCCGCCGACGGGGCCGCCCGCAGGTCCGCCCCCCGTCCGACGACCGGCCGGACCGCTCGTACTCCCCACCTGTCGTGCCCTCTGTCCATGGAGGGCGGCTTTGCGGGTAGGCGCGGGACGCGGAGCCGGCCAGGAGGGCCGGACCCGGGCACCGGTACGGGTGCCCCGGACGAGGAGGGATGCCGCCGTGGACGAGTCGAGGCTCTACCTGCAGGAAGCCATGGACTCGGGGACCGTGGTCCGCGCCGAGATCCTGCACGAGGACGGATCGGTCTGGGCGTCGGCGGGCCGGCCACTGACCACGGAAGAGGAGGGCGGACGGCTGGTCGGACTCTTCGAGGCGCCGGCGGACGCCATCGGCACGGGCATCACGGTGGGAGAAGTGACCTATGTGGCCGCGGAAGCGGACCGGCGCCTCCTGCACGGCAGACACGGCAGCGCCGGGGTCGTGGCGGTGAGGAACCCCCCGTACGTCGTGGTCGGCCTGTACGAAGAAGGCCGCCGGCCCGAGGACGCCGTCCTCACCCTGGGGAACCTCGCGGACAGGCTCGCGGACCGTTCCCGGCAGACGCCCGCGCCGGACACCGGAACGGCGATTCCGTCGCCACCCTGACCTCCCCGTCCCCGGGGCACCGGCTCAACCCGGCGGTCGGGCGGGCGGAGCCATCGCCCACCGGATCGTGCGCGTCAGGGCGTGCCCGGACAGGCGTACGGACGCCGCCCTCGGACCCGTCACGGGGCGCAGGCCCATCAGGGCGGGGGCCCACGGGGGCAGCAGGGCGATCGCGTTCGCGGCGAGCAGGGCGTACGGGACGCGGGCCGGCCAGGGCAGCGGCGGATGGCGGAGGATGAAACGGGCCGCGTCGAGGGCCTCGGGAGTGGCCCGCAGTTCCGGCCGGTACGCCGACAGCAGGGCCGTCAGCGCGGCCCGGTCACGCGGCGGGTCCACGACGCCGAGGGCCGTCGCCACCACCGCGGTGTCCGCGACGTAGGCGTCGCAGCCCGCCGGGTCCAACGGGTGGGCGCCGAAGCGCTGGTGGGCACGGAGGAAGCTGTCCACCTCGGCCGCGTGCACCCAGCCCAGGAGGTGGGGATCGGCCGCGCGGTAGGGCTCGCCCGCCGTGGTGGTGCCCCGTATCCGTTCGTGGACCGCCCGCACCCGGTCGACGGCCTCCTGCGCGTCCTGCGCGGTGCCGTACGTGGTGACGGCCAGGAACGTGCTGGTCCGTTGGAGCCTGCCCCAGGGGTCGCCCCGGAACCCGGAGTGGGCCGACACCGCGGCCATGGCGAGCGGGTGCAGGGACTGGAGCAGGAGCGCGCTCAGGCCCCCGATGAACATCGAGGCGTCGCCGTGCACCGTACGGATGGGCCGCTCCGGGCCGAACCAGCGCGGTCCGGGCGTGCAGTGGATCCGGGCGCGGTTGGCGGGGCCCGACGGGCCGGCCACCCGGGCGAAGAGCATCGAGCCGAGCCGCTCCCGCAGCTTCACGCTCCCGGTCGCCGTCGTGTCCATGAGGGTGTTCTACCCGCCGTGCGCTCGGCTCATCGCTCGCCCCGGCCGGGGCTCTCTGAGCCGTACCGGGTGAAACCGGATATCAGGGGTAATCGGGAACGTGCCGGGACGGTCGTCGTGACGCAGCAGGGAACCTGCTCACCTCCGATGATCGACGGCCGTCCCGGTCCCGGCGCGATCCACGAGGTGTGGGGAAGAGAACGCCGGGCATGCGAGGCAGGACGGAACGCGAGGACGGAACGCGAGTTCCGTTGTGCACGCGGTGGTTCTGCCGTGCACGCGGTACGGAAGAGGGTGGATCGGCAGGGAAGTGGCTTCCCTCCGACTCCCGTTGACCGGAGGAGTTGTTTTTCGCATGACTGAGAACGTGTGGGGTTACCGCGAGACGTCCGGCCGTCTGTCCGGCGCCGATCTGACGGGCTACAAGGTCGAGGCGGCGGACGGTTCCATCGGCAAGGTGGACAAGCACTCCGACGAGGTCGGTTCCTCGTACATCGTGGTCGACACCGGTCCGTGGATCTTCGGCAAGGAAGTCCTGTTGCCCGCGGGCACCATCAGCCGGATCGACGAGAGTGACCAGAAGGTCTTCGTGGACCGGACGAAGGAACAGATCAAGAACGCTCCCGAGTTCGACCAGGGCAAGCACCTCGGCAACGCGGAGTACCACCGCGAGGTCGGGGGGTACTACGACGGGCCGCACCGTCTGTGACCGACGCGGTCACAGGCACCGCGGAGGCGGGGGCGGCAACCACACGGTTGCCGCCCCCGCCTCCGTCGTTGCCCGAACCGTCACGCCGGGTCGGGGGCGTGAAACCGCCGACGCGCGGGCGCCGCCCGCCCGTTCATCACCAGGAGTGTTTAACGGCCGCCATTCCGGTTACACCAAGTAACTACAGTTGCTCAGACTCCGACGGAAGGCTGGAACATGACCCTCGCTACCGCGCTCATCCTCGTTGCGGTCCTCGTCCTCGTGGTCCTCCTGGTTCTTGCCCCCAGCGCCCCCGCGCGGAGCAACCCGTTCCCGGGCCGCCGGCGCCGGGCCACCCGCCGCCGGTCCACGACGGCCCGAGGGACCGGGATTCCCGGGCAGCGCGGCCTCCAGCACCACGCCCGCTGACGGGAGCGCCGGGTCCCGCGCCCGCACCGTCCGCCGCCTGCGCCCGCCGCCCCCGCCCGCCCGTAGTGCCCTCATGAGGCTCATGTCTCCGCCGAGCAACAGGGAGTGACTCCCGTCACTTCCAGTGACGGATGCGACATAGCCTCCGTGAAACGGGGCACCCGGGCACCAGCACCACCACCGCGGGCAGGCCGCGGTGCCGCCACCGGAGGTACAGCGCGCCGTGTCCGAGCAGACGACCATCCACATCGCCGGGACCTGGCGTTCCGCCGTTTCAGGAGCCACCCGAGAGATCCTCGACCCGGCGGACGCCACGGTCCTCGCCGTCGTCGCCGAGGCCGGCACCGAGGACACCGACGCGGCCGTCAGTGCCGCCCGCACGGCCTTCGACGAAGGGAAGTGGCCCCACACCCCCGTCCTCGAGCGGGCCGCACTGCTGCGCCGCACCGCCGACCTGCTCCACCGCGACCGGGAACGCCTCGGGCTGCTGGAGAGCCGCGACGCGGGCAAGACCCTCGAAGAGGGCCGCGTCGACGTGGACTGCGTCGCGGACGCCTTCCGCTACTTCGCCGACCTCGTCGCCGGCGAGAGCGCGGGCCGCGTGGTCGACGCCGGCAGCCCCGACGTCCACAGCGTCGTCGTCCACGAGCCCGTCGGGGTCTGCGCCCTGATCACCCCGTGGAACTACCCGCTCCTCCAGGCCTCCTGGAAGATCGCCCCCGCCCTCGCCGCGGGCAACACCTTCGTGCTCAAGCCCAGCGAGATCACCCCGCTGACCACGGTGGCCCTCATCGGACTGCTGGCGGAGGCGGGACTGCCGGCCGGCGTCGCGAACCTGGTCACCGGCCCCGGCGACCCCGTCGGCGCCCGCCTCGCCGCCCACCCGGACGTCGACCTCGTGTCCTTCACCGGCGGACTGACCAGCGGCACGAAGGTGATGCGCGCGGCCGCCGACTCCGTCAAGAAGGTCGCCCTCGAACTCGGCGGCAAGAACCCCAACGTCGTCTTCGCCGACGCCTGTGCCACCGAGGAGGGCTTCGACACCGCCGTCGACCAGGCCCTCAACGCCGCCTTCATGCACAGCGGCCAGGTCTGCTCCGCCGGCTCCCGGCTCATCGTCGAGGAGGGCGTCGCCGAGCGGTTCGTCGCCGAACTCGCCCGCCGGGCCGACCTCATCCGCCTCGGCCGCGGCACCGACCCGGGCGTGGAGTGCGGACCGATGGTGTCCGCCGCCCAGCGCGAACGCACCGAGGAGTACGTGGCCTCCGCCCTCGCCGAGGGAGCAGTGCTCCGCTCCGGCGGCGAACGGCCCGACGGCCCCGGCTACTTCTACCGGCCCACCGTGCTGGACCGCTGCCACCGCGGGATGCGCGTCGTACGGGAAGAGGTCTTCGGGCCGGTCCTGACCGTCGAGACCTTCCGTACCGAGGACGAGGCCGTGGCGCTCGCCAACGACACCGAGTACGGGCTCGCCGGCGGGGTGTGGACCTCAGACCCGGGCCGCGCCCGCCGCGTGGCGGGCCGGCTGCGCCACGGCACCGTCTGGATCAACGACTTCCACCCGTACCTTCCGCAGGCGGAGTGGGGCGGCTTCGGCAAGTCCGGCACCGGACGCGAGCTCGGCCCGTCGGGCCTGGCCGAGTACCGCGAGACCAAGCACGTGTACCAGAACCTCGACCCGCGCCCCGTGCGCTGGTTCGCGGGCTGAAGGAGGAGCAGAACCATGACCGTCCCCACGCCCGCACCCGCCCCCGTGCCCGCCCCCGTGCCTCGCGAACAGGGACCGGAGCAGGAGTACGACTACGTCGTCGTCGGCGGCGGCACCGCCGGCTCGGTGATCGCCTCCCGCCTGACCGAGGACCCGGACGTCACCGTCGCCGTCATCGAGGGCGGCCCCAGCGACGTCGACCGTCCCGAGGTGCTCACCCTGCGCCGCTGGATGGGCCTGCTCGGCGGCGAGCTCGACTACGACTACCCCACCACCGAGCAGCCCCGCGGCAACTCGCACATCCGCCACAGCCGTGCCCGCGTCCTCGGCGGCTGCTCCTCGCACAACACCCTCATCGCCTTCAAACCGCTCCCCTCCGACTGGGACGAATGGTCGAGGGCGGGAGCCGAGGGCTGGCACGCGGCCGCCATGGACCCGTACTTCGACAAGCTCCTCAACAACATCGTCCCGGTGGCCGAGAAGGACCGCAACGCCATCGCCCGCGACTTCGTCGACTCCGCGCAGACCGCCCTGGGCGTCCCGCGCGTCGAGGGATTCAACCGCAAGCCCTTCCACGAGGGCGCCGGCTTCTTCGACCTCGCCTACCACCCCGAGGACAACAAGCGCTCCTCCGCGTCGGTGGCCTACCTCCACCCCGTCATGGACGAACGCCCCAACCTCACGATCCTGCTGGAGACGTGGGCCCACCGCCTGGAACTCGACGGCACCCGCGCGCGGGGAGTCCACGTGCGCGCCGCGGACGGTACGGAGTCCCTCGTCACCGCACGCCGGGAGGTACTGGTGTGCGCCGGCGCCGTGGACACCCCCCGGCTGCTGCTCCACTCGGGCATCGGACCGCGCGCGGACCTGGAAGCCCTCGGCATCCCCCCGGTGCACGACCTGCCCGGGGTCGGCGAGAACCTGCTCGACCACCCCGAGTCGGTGATCGTCTGGGAGACCGACGGCCCGATACCCGAGAACTCCGCCATGGACAGCGACGCGGGGCTGTTCGTCCGGCGCGATCCCCGGTCGCCGGGGCCCGACCTGATGTTCCACTTCTACCAGGTCCCCTTCACCGACAATCCCGAGCGCCTCGGCTACGAACGCCCCGCGCACGGCGTGTCGATGACCCCCAACATCCCCAAGCCCCGCAGCCGCGGCCGCCTCTACCTGACCAGCGCGGACCCCGAGGTCAAACCGGCCCTGGACTTCCGCTACTTCACGGACGAGGACGACTACGACGGCCGGACCCTGGTGGACGGCATCAAGATCGCCCGCGAGATCGCCGCCACCGAGCCCCTCGCCGGCTGGCTGGGGCGCGAGGTGTGCCCCGGCCCGGAGATCACCGGTGACGAGGAGCTCAGCGCCTACGCCCGCTCCGTCGCGCACACCGTCTACCACCCGGCCGGCACCTGCCGGATGGGCGCCCACGACGACCCCGGGGCCGTCGTCGGCCCGGACCTGAAGATCCGCGGGCTCGAAGGCATCCGCATCGCGGACGCCTCCGTCTTCCCGACGATGCCCGCGGTCAACCCGATGATCGGAGTACTCATGGTCGGCGAAAAGGCAGCCGAACTGCTGGCCCGCGAAGACGGTACCCGGTGAACGCCATGGTGAACGGCACCCCGGCCGCGCCCGCCGGCCCCACCGCACCCCCCGTCTTCGCCGTGGACGGCCTGTGGAAGGTCTTCGGCCCCCAGAAGGCAGCCTCCAAGGTCCCCGGCTCCGCCGACGCCGACCTGTCCGCCGCCGAACTGCGC
The DNA here is from genome assembly GCF_040611715.1 of Streptomyces sp. NPDC006544. Classification (NCBI taxonomy): domain Bacteria; kingdom Bacillati; phylum Actinomycetota; class Actinomycetes; order Kitasatosporales; family Streptomycetaceae; genus Streptomyces; species Streptomyces sp. NPDC006544. The sequence continues at coordinate 27,992 of NZ_JBEXOV010000004.1, forward strand.
GAGCGCACCGGCTGTACCGCGGCCGTCCGCGACGTCACCTTCGACGTCCGCAAGGGCGAGGTGTTCGTGGTGATGGGCCTGTCCGGCTCCGGCAAGTCCACCCTCGTACGCTGCCTCACCCGGCTCGTCGAACCCACCGCCGGAAGCCTCGCCATCGACGGCGAGGACGTCCTCGCCATGGACACCGCCCGGCTCCGCGGCCTGCGCCGCCACCGCGCCGCCATGGTCTTCCAGCACTTCGGCCTGCTCCCGCACCGCACCGTCCTCGACAACGTCGCGTACGGACTGGAGATCCAGGGCGCCGGACGCGGCGACCGGCGGCGCAGGGCCGCCGAGCTCGTCGCCAAGGTCGGCCTCGAAGGACTGGAGGACCGCCGCCCCGGCCAGCTCTCGGGCGGCCAGCAGCAGCGTGTCGGCCTGGCCCGCGCCCTCGCCTGCGACCCCGAAGTGCTCCTGTTCGACGAGCCGTTCAGCGCGCTCGACCCCCTCATCCGCCGCGAGATGCAGGAAGAGGTCGCCCGGCTCCACCACGAAGAGGGCCGCACCATGGTCTTCATCACCCACGACCTCGCCGAGGCCCTGCGCCTGGGCGACCGGATCGCGCTGATGCGCGACGGCCGCATCGTGCAGCTCGGCACGCCCGAGGAGATCGTCGGCTCGCCCGCCGACGACTACGTACGGGACTTCGTCCGCGACATCCCCCGCGAACAGGTGCTCACCGTCCGCACCGCGATGCGCCCGGCCACCGCGGGCGAGGCGGAACAGGGACCCGCGCTGGGGCCGGCCACCACCGTCGTCGAAGCCATCCAGGCCGTCGCCCGCAGCGGCGGTCCGGCCCGCGTCGTGGACCGCGGCCGCTGCCTCGGCGTCGTCGACGACGCCGGGCTGCTCGCCGTCGTGGCAGGCCTGCCCCGAGCCACCGGACGGGGGGTGGCGGCATGACCGGCCCCGCCCTCCCCGCGGCCCCCGTCCCCGATGCCCGGAGGTGGTGCGCATGACCACGACCCCGACCCACACCCCGCCCGACACCCGCGCCGCCGCCCCTTCGGAGGCCCCGCAGTCCTCCGAACGGCCCGCCGGCCCGCGTCCCGCCCTCGCGGAGCCCGCTCCGCGGGACCGCCCCCGCAGAGCCCGGTCCGGCCCCGGCGCGCGCCGCCGCATCCTCCTGCCGCTGGGCGTCGCCGCCGTCCTGCTGATCCCGCTCGCCGTCGCCTTCCCGGGCGCCGGCGGCTGGCCCGCCGCCCTGGCCGTGGACCTGTCCGGCCCGCTCGGCCGCGCCGGCGACTGGATCATCGACCACCGCGACAGCCACCCGTTGTTCCTCTACTTCTTCGGCCACGTCAGCAACGCCGTCGTGGTGTCCGTCCGCGCCGTGTACGTGCTCCTCCTCGCCGCCGGCTGGACCGGGGTCACCGCCCTGGCCGCCCTGGTCGCCTGGCGCCTCGCCGGCATCCGGCTCGCCCTCACCTGCACCGCCGCCTTCGCCGCCTGCGGGCTGCTCGGCATGTGGGTGCCTACCATGCAGACCCTCGCGCTGATGGTCGTCGCCGTCGCCGCCTCCGTCGTGCTCGGCGCCCTCCTCGGTCTCGCCTCGGGGCTCTCCCCGCGCGCCGACCGCCTGCTGCGGCCCGTACTCGACACCATGCAGATCCTTCCCGCCTTCGCGTACCTGCTGCCGATGGTGCTGGTCTTCGGCATCGGCGTGCCCGCCGCCGTCCTCGCCACCGTCGTCTACGCCGCCCCGCCCATGGCCCGCCTCACCGCCCTCGGCCTGCGCGAGGCCGACGCCGGCGTCATGGAGGCCGCCGACTCGCTCGGCGCCACCGGGCGACAGCGGCTGCTGACCGCCCGGCTCCCGCTCGCGCGCCTCCAGCTCCTGCTCGGCGTCAACCAGGCCATCATGACCGGCCTGTCCATGGCCGTCATCGCCTCCGTGATCGGCGCGGGCGGCCTCGGCGACCGCGTCTACCAGGCCCTCGCCTCCGTCGACGTCGGCGCCGCCCTGGCCGCCGGCATCCCGATCGTGCTGCTCGCGGTGGTCATGGACCGCACCGCCGACGCCGCGGGCCGCCGGGTCGGCACCGCCCCCGTCCCCCTGGCCGACCAGCACCTGCTGCGCCGGGTGTTCTCCGGCTGGTACGGCCGGCTGCTCACCGTCCTCGCGGCCGTGGCCGCCGCCGTCGCCGGGCGCATCGCCGGCAGCTCCCTGTGGCCCGAGTCCTGGACCGTCTCCCTCGCCGACCCGGTCAACTCCGCCGTCGCCTGGATGACCGGCCACCTCTACTCCGGCGTCCCCTTCGTCGGCGGCACCGCCGACTGGGCCGCCCGCTTCACCGGCTGGATCCTCGACCCGCTGCGCGCGGGACTCCAGGCCGCACCCTGGTGGCTGCTGCTCCTCGTCGCCTGCACGCTCGCCCTCCTCGCGGGCACCTGGCGCACCGCGCTCACCGCGGTCCTCGCCCTGGCCGCCGTCGGCGTCCTCGGCGTGTGGGAGGCCTCGCTGGACACGCTCTCCCAGGTCCTGGCCGCCGTGGCGGTCACGCTCGTACTCGGCTTCGCGATCGCCGTGGGAGCCGCCCGCAGCGCCCGTGCCGAACGGCTCCTGCGGCCCGTCCTCGACATCTGCCAGACCCTGCCGCAGTTCGTCTACCTGATCCCCGTGGTCGCGCTGTTCGGCGTCGGCCGCGCACCGGCCGCCGCTGCCGCCGTGGTGTACGCGCTCCCGGCCGTCGTCCGGATCACCGTCCAGGGCCTGCGCGAGGTGGACCCGACCGTCGTGGAATCCGCCCGGTCGCTCGGCGCGACCCGCTCCCAGCTCCTGCGCCAGGTCCAACTGCCCCTGGCCCGGCCCGCGCTGCTCCTGGCCGTCAACCAGGCCGTGGTCCTCGTCCTCGCCGTCGTCATCATCGGCGGCCTGGTCGGCGGCGGCGCGCTCGGCTACGACGTCGTCCTCGGCCTCGCCCAGGGCGACCTGGCCACCGGTCTGGTGGCCGGAGCCGCGATCGTCTGCCTCGGCCTGCTCCTCGACCGCGTCACCCAGCCCGCGAAGGAGGCCTGACATGCGCGACGTCCACACCCGGCGCCCCCGGCGACCCCTGCGCCCCCTGCGCCCCCGGCGCCTCCTGCGCACCGGTGCCGTCCTCGCCGCCGCGACCGGACTCGCCGTGCTCACCGGCTGCGGAGCCGCCGACATGACCCGTCAGGCCTCCCCGTACGCCGCCGCGCAAGGCGCGAAGACCGTCACCCTCTCCGTCCAGTCGTGGGTCGGCGCCCAGGCGAACACCGCCGTCGCCTCCTACCTCCTCGAACACGAGCTCGGCTACCGCGTGGACACCGTCCAGGTCGACGAGGTCCCCGCCTGGGACGCCCTCAGCCAGGGCCGCGTCGACGCGATCCTGGAGGACTGGGGACACCCCGAGCAGGAGAAGCGGTACGTGGAGGGCAAGAGGACCATCACCCCCGGCGGGGACCTCGGGGTGACGGGCCACATCGGCTGGTTCGTCCCCACCTACTTCGCCGAGGCCCACCCCGATGTCACCGACTGGAAGAACCTCGACAAGTACGCCGATCAGCTCCGCACCCCCGAGAGCCGCGGCAAGGGCCAGCTGATGGACGGCTCCCCGTCCTACGTCACGAACGACAAGGCGCTGGTGAAGAACCTGGGACTGGACTTCGAGGTGGTCTTCGCGGGCTCGGAGGCGGCCCAGATCACCCAGATCAAGCAGTTCGCCAAGGAACACAAGCCCTTCCTGACGTACTGGTACGAACCCCAGTGGCTCTTCGAGCGCGTCCCGATGACCGAGGTGAAGCTCCCCGAGTACACCGAGGGCTGCACGGACGATCCGCAGAAGGTGGCCTGCGCCTACCCGCACACGCCGCTGCAGAAGTACCTGAACACGCGCTTCGCGGACTCGGGCGGCAAGGCGGCCGCCTTCTTGAAGAAGTTCCACTGGACCAAGGAGCAGCAGAACGAGGTCTCACTGATGATCGCCGAGGAGAAGCTGTCACCGCAGCAGGCGGCGAAGAAGTGGGTGGAGCGCAACGAGAACGTGTGGAAGCCCTGGATGAATTGATCACCCCGGGCCCTCCCCGCTCCCGCCGCCGTGGGGAGGGGGGAGGGCCCGGAGCCGCCGGGGGCCGGAGGCAGCGGCCGACCGTATCGCTTCGCTCCCTCCGGCCGCGCCAGACCTCCTCCGGCCCGCGGGCAATATACGCGGGGATTTCCTTAGATTTCATAGCATTTCGGACATTCGACTCGGTCTCCCGAAGGGCTACGACCGGTCGCTCTCGGTGAGATCCGGGGGCCCCGAAGGTGAGCCGCCCCATAGGGCCCACGTCACATACGAGCTGGCCTAGTAGCTCGTGACGGCGCGCTGCCGCCCCCTTGGTACCGGCTCCCACCAGCGCCGATGCGCCCCGGCCCGCCCATGGGCGGCGGGCTCCTGTCTAGGGGGACCCGTAGTAGAGGGGTTCGTTGCCAGGCCTGCGGGGCGTCTGTAGAACTGGATGAGTCGCCGGGCGGCACGGGTGCTTCACCCGCCGCCGACGAACCCCTCTCCTGTGTGTGAGTGGCTCACGCATGTCTACGGCATGCCGCGACCGTCTCTGCCGCCTTCGAAAGGTTCATCCGTGTCTCGTTCGGTCATCCGTCGTATCGCCGCTTCCAAGAAGACCCTCGCCGGTTCCCTCGTCGCCCTGGGCGTCGCCGGCAGCATGCTCGCCACGGTTCCCGCCCAGGCGGCTCCGATGGACGCGAAGGCGATCGCGCACCGGATGATCAAGGACCCGGCCCAGTTCGCCGCCTTCGACAAGATCATTTCGCACGAGAGCGGCTGGAACCACACCGCGACGAACTCCTCCTCGGGTGCCTACGGCCTGGTCCAGGCCCTGCCGGCCTCGAAGATGGCCTCGGCGGGCTCGGACTGGAAGACCAACCCGGCCACCCAGATCAAGTGGGGCCTGGACTACATGAACTCCCGCTACGGCAGCCCCGTCGGCGCCTGGAACTTCTGGTCCGCCAACCACTGGTACTAAGCCACCAGCACGCAGCCGCCAGCAGCAGCGGGCGGCGGGCAGCAGACGCACGAAAACGCTCGGCAGGGACTTCCCTGCCGGGCGTCTTCGTGCAGGGGGGCCGCCGCGTTCACCCGTCGCCCCGCCGAGGACGGTCCGCCCGGAGTCTTCGCCGGACCTGCCCGGGAGTCGCGCCGCCCCTCTTCCGTTCTCTGCGGGGAGCGGCGGAATCCGAGCTCAGAACTCGCCGTCGATCCCTGTGACCGCCGGAGGGCCCAGGGGCGCGTCCTTCTCCGGGAAGCCCAGCTCTTCGAGGGCGCCCGCCACCAGGCGAACGGCGTCGCCCTCGGCCGTGGCCCGGTCGGGTGCCTCGACCTCGAGGCGGGCGGAAAAGGTGCCGCCCTCGTGGACCGTCAGCAGTTCGACGTCTTCGGTCTCGCTCAGGTCGGTGTGGTGCGAGGCCAGCCTCCTCGCCAGCTTGGAGCGCGTCGCGTCGTCGACGTCCCTCAGGAACGTGCCGGGCACGGTGATGACGTAAGTGGTCACGGTTACCTCCTGTCGGCTGGCAAAGGATCTCGCGGGCCGCACCCTCGGTCAACCGCGCGCGAGGCGATTCGAAGATCGCCCACCGGACGGATCACTGCCCGGCGGCGCGCGGCCACCCCCATCTTCCGCGGGGTGCTGCGGGCCCCGGAACTGCGGGCCCGCCCGGCTCCACCGTGCCACCAGGACTCAGCAGGGGAACCGGCCGCAGAGCCAGTTGCCCGGCTCCGTCGGGTCGTCGCTCATCCAGAACTGCCGCCACAGCAGGGCGAACTCCTCGCGGCTGAGGTGCCCGTCGCCGTTCAGGTCGAGCAGCTCGAACACGCCCGCCGTGTCCACGGGCTGCCCGTTCCAGGTTTCGACGAGCCGGCGGTGTTCCTCCGGTGAGATGCGGCCGTCACCGTTGGAGTCCACGGCGGCGAACACGGTGTCGGCCGTCGCCGTGACCTCCGCGACCATGGCGGGCAGCCTGTCGACGAGGGAGAGCAGCTCACCCATGTCCACCGCGCCGTCCCCGTTCGCGTCCCCCGCCTCGAGCAGCGCCGCCCACCAGCCCATCAGCAGCGCCTCCACCCGCACGCGCAGCTCCGTCCCGGGGCCGACCCCGGGCAGCCGGCTCCAACGGTCGACGAGCGCGGTGAAGTCCTCCTCGCGCAAGTAGCCGTCGCCGTCCGCGTCGAACGCGGCGAACATCCCCCTGAGCTTGCGCTCCTGAAACGCGCTGGCCATGACCGGCCTCCCTCGTAGCGGAACCGAACCACCACCCGCCGACCTGCCCGACCGGTGGCGGACAGCGCGTAACTATAGGTCGAGGCGCACACCCGCCCCCATCGGCACATGTGCGCGAACCTTCACCCCCGGTGCGGCGCGGTCCGGCCGCCGCACGGTCAGCCGGTGCGGTCGGCCAGGGCCGCGTCGACCGCGGCCTCGGCGTGCAGGCGGGCGGTCGGGAAGACCGGTACGGGGCTGTCCTCGGGCCCGATGAGGAGCTCGATCTCGGTGCACCCGAGGACGATGCCCTCGGCGCCTGCGGCCACGAGGTCCTCGACGACCCGGCGGTAGGCCGCACGCGACCCGTCCCGGACGACGCCGAGACAGAGTTCCTCGTAGATCACCCGGTGCACGAGCGCCCGCCCCTCGGAGTCCGGGACGAGGACGTCGAGCCCGCCCGCGGCGAGGCGTCCCCGGTAGAACTCCTGCTCCATGGTGAACGCGGTGCCCAGCAGCCCCACCCGGCGCAGTCCCGCGGTGCGGACGGCGGCCACGGTGGTGTCCGCCAGGTGCAGCAACGGGACGGAGACCGCCGCCTCGACGGAGTCCGCGACCTTGTGCATGGTGTTGGTGCAGATGAGCAGCAGATCGGCGCCGGCCGACTCCAGCGACCGGGCCGCGGCCGCCAGTACCTCGCCGGCCTCCGCCCAGCGGCCCTGGACCTGCAACTGTTCGATCTCCGCGAAGTTCACGGAGTAGAGGAGACAGCGAGCCGAGTGAAGCCCGCCGAGACGCTCGCGCGTCCGCTCGTTGAGGATGCGGTAGTACTCCGCCGTCGACTCCCAGCTCATCCCGCCGATCAAACCGATCGTCTTCATGCCCGTCTCCGTGCTCCGCTCCGGTACCTCGTCCATCCCGTCCACTGACTATAAGCAGAGTGCGATCTGCCGCGCACCTTCATAAGTAATACTTTGAGACCCTCGCGGCCGGGCTGCAGGCGGGCAGGCGGGTCGGCGGGTCGTCCTGCCGGCCCGTGTCGCGTCGTCGTAGGCCTCGGATTCCGGGGGACGCCATCGCCGCTCCGTGGCACCCGGCGGCCGCGGCGCACCCTGGACGGCCCCTCGCGGGTGCGTTACCTTCCGACGCCATGAGACTTCTGGGAGTTGGCATGTGCGCGGCAGCTTTGCTGCTGGGGGTGGCGGCGCCTCCGGCGCAGGCCGCAGGTGGGTTACGGGACCTCCAGGGCGCGGGCTGGGCGCTGAAGGAGACCGGGAAGGACGCCCGCTTCCGGGGGCTGGCGGCGGTCAGCCGGTCCACGGCCTGGGTGGCCGGCTCGAAGGGGACCGTGCTGCGCACCGCGGACGGAGGGCGGAGCTGGCGGGACGTCTCGCCGCCGGGGGCCGTCGCGGACGGGCTGGAGCTGCGCGACATCGAGGCCTTCGACGGGCGGCGCGCCGTGGCCCTGTCCATCGGCGAGGGCGAGGCGTCCCGGGTGCTGCGCACCGAGGACGGCGGTGCCACGTGGACCGAGACCTTCCGCAATCCCGATCCGCGGGCCTTCTACGACTGCCTGACCTTCTTCGACGCCCGACACGGGCTCGCGATGAGCGACCCGGTGGACGGGAAGTTCCGCATCCTGTCCACGGACGACGGCGGGCGGAGCTGGCGGGTGCTGCCGAACGCCGGGATGCCGGACGCGCTACCGGGTGAGGCGGGCTTCGCGGCGAGCGGCCAGTGCCTGGTCGCCGCCGGGCCGCGCGATGTCTGGATGGCCACCGGCGGGGGCGCGCTCGCGCGGGTGCTCCACTCCACGGACCGCGGCCTGACCTGGAAGGCGGCCGACTCGACCGTCCCGGCCGGTGACCCGGCACGCGGTGTCTTCGCCCTCGCCTTCCGGGACCGTACGAGGGGACTCGCGCTCGGCGGCGACTACCGAGCCGGCCAGGCCTCCCCGCAGGCCGCGGCGGTGTCCTCGGACGCGGGCCGCAGCTGGCGCCAGGCGTCGACCCCGCCACCGGCCTACCGCTCGGGCGCGGCCTGGTTCCCGTACGGCGCCGGCACGGCCCTGGCCGTGGGCCCGACGGGCACGGACGTGACCGGCGACGGTGGCCGCAACTGGCGTCCGCTGGATCCGGGGTCGTTCGACACGGTCGCCTGCACGGCCGACGGTGGCTGCTGGGCGGCGGGGGAGAAGGGGCGGGTGGGGCGTCTGGAGCGGGTGGGCCGGGACTGATCGGGGGCGGGCGGGCCGCAGCCCCTGACCGCACCTCCGCCGAGACCGTGTACGCGTCCTCACGAGCGGACGGTGAGGGCCGCCCGCCGGCGGCGGAACACGGGCCGTTCCGTCCCCGCCGCCGTGGAGCGGGCCGGTGGCCTCAGGGGCGAACGAACCCGCGGCGTTCGAGGGTGAGATGGGCGTTTCCCCCCGATCCCTCCCACGGCCTGCCAGGATGGTCCCGTCTCGTAGTCACATGCCGGGAGGCCGAGTTGACCACTTCTCCGGAGGCCGCAGGGCCCAAAGTGCCACCGTCCTACCCGCCGAAGTCGCCCCCGCCGCCCAAGAAGCCGGTCGAGCCCCCGAGGCCGCAGCCGACCACGACCTCGGCGGGCCAACCGGCTCTGCCCCGGCCCCGGATGCGGATCAGGAACCGGCAGACGGTGGCACTGACCTTCCGCGTGGACGAGTGGGCGTCGAAGAAGGCTGCCGGTCAGGCGCTGGATGCCGTGCGCACCTGGGGCTATCCGGGGCTCAGCGAGCCGGACCTCGAGGCCGCCGTACGGCTTCTGGTCGACGCGGCCGTCAAGGACGGTGGCCGACGGGTCAGTGTGCACCTCGGCGACCAGGACGAGAAGGTCCTCGTGGTCGCGCTGAGTCATCGTGCGGGGACCGCGCCGGAGGGGAACGTCTTCGACGGACTCCGGCGACTGGCGACCCTGGACAGCTGCGGCGACGACCTCGGCGACGACGGACGCCGTGTGTGGGCCCTGCTCGACGCGGCGCCCCGCAGGCGGTCCGGCACCGCCGCGTAGGGAGGCGGCGGAGCGTAGGGAGCCGACGGAACGCGAAGAGCCGGCGCAGGAGCGAGAGCTGACGGGGCGTCGTCCCCGCGCGCCGGCCGCACGCTACGCCGCCCCGGCGCGCCTGACGCCGGTCACGCCAGCAGGTTCACGGCCTGCTGGAACAGGCCGGGGAAGTGGGCCGCGGCGGGGGTGATCAGGGGCGCCAGCCGGGGCTGGTTGCGGGCCCACAGCAGGGACTTGGTCAGCAGCCGGTAGTTGCGGGACAGCCGGCACCACGCGCGTTCGTAAGCCTGCGGGCGGCCCTCGCGCAGGCAGCGCACCAGTTCGGCGGCGGCCGTGAGGGCGAGGGCGAGTCCCTCGCCGGTCAGAGCGTCCACGTACCCGGCCGCGTCCCCCACGAACAGGACCCGGCCGGCCACCCGGGAACGGGCCTGCTGGCGGAGCGGACCCGCGCCCCGGACGGGCGTCCGGCCCGACGCCTCTTCGAGCCGGGACAGCAACAGGGGAAAACGGGCCAACTGCGTGTCGTACGGCAGGTGTTCGGAGGTCAGGACGGCGATGCCGACCTGACGCGGGCCCAGCGGAGTGACGTACGCCTCGCAGCCGGCCGACCAGTGCACCTCCACGAGATCGCTCCACGGCTCGACGCAGTAGTGGCGCCGCAGCCCGTACCGAGGCCGCTGCCGTCCGGAGGCCGGCCGCTCGCCCAGGCCGAGCGCCCGGCGCGTCGGCGAGTGCAGTCCGTCCGCCGCCACCAGATAGCGGGCGGCCGTGCCGTCCGCCGTGACGTACCCGTCGTACTGGCCCACCTGGCGGACACGGCGCGGGACGACCCGGACGCCGAGCTCGGCGGCCCGGGCGGCGAGCGCCTCGTGCAGCACGGTGCGGCGCGCGCCGAGGCCGTGGCCCGCCCGGAACACGGCTTCGGCGCGCCGCCCGCCCGCGGCGTCCACGTAGCGGATGCCGCGAAGGGGCCGCCCTGGCACCTGCACGCCGAGAGCGTCCAGGGCGCGCACCGCGCCGGGCATCAGACCCTCTCCACAGGCTTTGTCGATGGGCGCGGGACGCGGTTCGGCGACGACGACGTCGAACCCGGCGAGCGCTCCGTGGATCGCGGTGGCCAGACCCGCCGGGCCGCCGCCGACGACGAGGAGGTCGATCACGGGGCCGTGCCCGGGGCCGTGCCCCGGGCGGCGACGGGACGCGCGCACGTCAGGGCCTCGTCCTCGCAGCGGATGCGTACGGTCAGCAGCGCGGCGTTCAGCAGCGAGAAGCCCAGGGCGGTCATCCACGCGGTGTGCACCAGGGGGAGGGCCACGCCCTCGACGGCGACCGCCACGTAGTTGGGGTGGCGCAGGTACCGGTAGGGGCCGCGGGTGATCAGCGGCAGGCCGGGGACGATCAGCACGCGGGTGTTCCAGCGGGGTCCGAGGGAGCTGATGCACCACCACCGCAGGCCCTGGGCGGCCAGCACCAGGACCAGCGCGGGCCAGCCGAGCAGGGGCACGAAGGGCCGGTCGGCCACCCAGGGCTCCACCAGGCAGCCGAGCAGCAGGGCCGTATGCAGGGCGACCATCGCCGGGTAGTGCCCGGCACCGTGCTCGAGGCCGCCCCGGGCCCGGCTCCAGGCACCGTTGCGGCGCGCGACGCAGAGTTCCGCGAACCGTTCGGCGATGACCAGCAGGACCAGCACGGTGTACGGCGTCATCACGCGATCACCAGTTCAGCAGCACGAGTTCGGAGGAGAAGCCCGGCCCGAAGGCGATCATCAGGCCGGCCGATCCCGACGGCGGGGCTGCGGCGCGGGTGTCGCGCAGGATCTGCAGCACCGATGCGGAGGACAGGTTTCCCGTGGCGGCCAGCGCACGGCGGGAGGGGGCCAGGGCGGAGTCCGGCAGGCCGAGCTCGTCGGCGAGCGCGTCCAGGATCTTCGGGCCGCCCGGATGGCAGATCCAGGCCGCGACGTCCCGGGGCTTGAGATCGTGCAAGGCGAGGAAGGACTCGATCTCCTCCGCCACGTGCAGCCTGACGAGGTCGGGAACCTCCCGGCCGAGCACCATGCGGAAGCCCCAGTCGCCGACCTCCCAGCCCAGCAGGTGCTCCGTCCCCGGGTACAGGCGGCTGCGCGTGGCCGCGACCACCGGTCCGCACGGGCCGGCCCCCGGTGCTGCCGAGGACGTGCGGTCGTCACCGACCGCCACCAGCGCGGCGGCTCCGTCCCCGAACAGGCTTCCCGCCACCAGGTTCGCCATCGAGGTGTCCGAGGGCTGCAAGGTGAGCGAGCACAGTTCGGTGGACAGCAGGAGCGCCGTACCGTCGGGCCGGCCGGTGAGGAAGTCGTGGACCCGGGCCAACCCCGCCGCCCCGGCGGAACAGCCGAGCCCGAACATCGGCACCCGCTTGACGTCGGGCCGCAGGCCCACCTGCGCGGCCAGCCGGGCCTCCAGGGAAGGCGCCGCGACCCCGGTCACGGTCGTCGAGACGACCAGGTCGATCTCCTCGGCCCGCACTCCCGCCTCGCCGAGTGCCCGCTCGACGGCTTCGGCGCCCAGGGCTACGGCGAGTTCGACGAACAGGCGGTTGGTCCGGCCGAAGCCGCCGAGTTCCCGGTACTGGTCCAGGGGGAGGGCGAGGTGGCGCGTCTCCACCTGGGCCGCGCCGTGCAGCCGGCGCAGGAGCGCGCTGTCGGCGCCGGCCGGCAGACAGGAGGCGAGGACGTCCGTGATCTCCTGCTGCGCGTGGCGGTGCGGCGGGAACACCGTGCTCACCGCGAGGACCCGTGTCATTGCTCCAACATAGGGACAGCGGGACGTCGGCACGCTGAACGCGGCCGCCTCGGGCGCGTCGGACCCATAGCGTGGTGCGGTGCCCGCCACCACCGACGAAGGAGCCACCGTGCCCGCCGCACCCCCCGCGCCCGCCGGGGCGACGACGGCCCGACGGCCCCTCCGCGTGAACGTGCCGGGGCTCCTGAAAGCCAGTCACCCCGTGCCCGCCGCCGCCGTCACCCTCCTCGCGGCCCTGCTGGCCGCCGCCGTCGGGCTCGGACCCGCCGCCGGGATCACGGCGGTGGCCGCCGTCGCCGCGGGCCAGCTGTCGATCGGCTGGTGCAACGACCGGGTGGACATGCGGCGCGACGCGGCGGCCGGCCGCCACGACAAGCCGCTCGCCCGGGGTGAGGTACGGCCCGCGGCGGTGGCCGCGGCCTCGTGCACGGCCCTGCTCGCCTGCGTCCCGCTGTCGCTGGCCTGCGGCGCCCGCGCCGGCTGGATCCACATCGGCTGCGTCGCGGCGGCCTGGGCCTACAACCTGTGGCTGAAGCACACCCCCGCGTCCTGGCTGCCGTACGCCGTCGCCTTCGGACTGCTTCCCGCATTCCTCACCCTGACCTCGATGCCGGCCGGCTGGCCGCCGGTGTGGCTCACCGCCGCGGCTGCCCTGCTGGGCAGCAGCGCCCACTTCGCCAACGCCCTGCCCGACATCGACGAGGACATCGCGGGCGGTGTGCTGGGACTCCCGCAGAGACTGGGGCGACGGGCGTCCATCGCGCTGGCCGCTGTCCTCGCGTCCGCCTCCTGCGCGGTGGTGACCATCGGCCCGCCGGGACCGGTGTCCCCCGCGGGTCGGCTGCTGCTGGGCGTTACCCTGGCGTTGTGCCTCGCGGCACTGGCCGCACCGCCCGCCCTCGCACGCGGCCGGATGCCCTTCCTGATCGTCCTGGCCCTGGCCGCGGCCGACGCCGTGCTCCTGGTCCTGGCCGGTCACGCCCTGCCCGTCGGCTGAGGGCGACGCGCCGGCGAGAACGCCACCGGCTGGGACGCAGGTCGTCCGCCGCATCCCCGGCGGACGAATGATCACCACTTCCGGCGGCCCCCTCCGCGGGCCGGGCCCCGAACGCGTGTCCCGGCCGGGGGCCGGCCGGGTGACCCGGCACGGTCACACGGCCGTGTCCGCGTCCTCGGGCAGGCGCGAGGGCAAAAATGCACGGGCACATCCCCCCTTCCACGTGTCCCCGAGGCTGGAGTCGTCCGTGCTCGAACGCAAGAAGCTCAAAGGCGGTACGCAGGTCACCTTCGTCCTTCCCGAGGACACCCCGGACGGGCCGGTCAGTGTGGTGGGGGACTTCAACGAGTGGGACCCCGCCGCGCACCCGCTCAAGCCCCGTGGCGACGGTACCCGCGCCGTCAGCGTCGCCTTGGCCGCCAGCAGCGCGCACTCCTTCCGCTATCTCGCCGCCGGGGACTACTGGTTCGACGACGAGCAAGCGGACGGCCACGACGGCGCCAACAACCGCATCCGCACCTAGCTAGGCCGTCTTCTCGGCCAGGTCGAACAGGTCGCGGGTCCCGGTGATGTCCAGGACGCGCATCGCCTGACGGGGCACACCGCGCAACTCCAGTGCGCCGTCCTCGGCTTGGACGCGCTGGCGCAGGGTGAGGAGCATGTTGAGCGCGCTGGAGTCGATGAAGGTGACGGCTGACAGGTCCAGGATGAGGGTCTGGCCGCGCAGAGTGAGAGCGTCGGTGGTTTCGGTGACGCGGGGGCACGTGTCCATGTCGAGCGAGCCCGCTACGGTCACGACGGCCCGGCCGGCATGCACGGTGGCGTGGACGTTCGGAGTGGGGTGCATGTCTGCTCCGCCGTTCGGGATCGAGCCCATTACGGTCGGCCCCCGAAATCGGGGCGCGGAGGAGGCCGTCAAGCGTGCGGCCGTCAGAGCCGCTCACAGCCGAGCGAGACCACCCGCACCCCCTCCGGTCACCTGCGGTGACCACCGGCGGCTCGGGGTATCCCACCAGACCAGGCTGGTTACTCCTCTCACCGTGTCACGCTCCGGCCCGAATCACCAGACCGAACCCGGCCATGCGCCGCCGCCCGCACCCCCCTCTCCCGCGTCCGGCCCGAAATCCCGAGTTCCGCCGCGGGCGGCCGCATCCTGATGGCTCGTGTGGCCGGCATGCGGCCACTCGTCCGCCACCACAGCCCAGGTCCGATCCCCCCGCACTGCCGGGAAGCTACGGAGAGCGATGTCCGTGCCCGCCGCCACCGAAGTCCGCGCCTCGACGCTGCTGCGCCGCCCCCGACTGTGGCTCCTGCCCACGCTCCTCACAGCTCTGCTCGCCTGCCTGCTGTCCCTGCTCTACATGGGCGGCGTCGTCAACCCCAACGCGGAACTCCGCCGCCTGCCCATCGCCCTCGTCAACGACGACACGGGCAAGCCGCCGAGCGGGCAGCAAGCGAACCTCGGTGCCCGGATCACGGCCGCCATCGGCTCCGACGACGCGGGCGGCAAGGCCGGGTGGCGTGTGCTGACCCGCGCCCAGGCGCAGGACCAGTTGGACTCCGGCCAGGTCTACGGCGCCCTGGTGGTCCCGGCCGGCTTCACGGACTCCGTCACGGCCCTCACCACCCCGGGGGCCACGCAGCAGCCGGAGATCACCGTGCTCACCAACCCCGGCAAGGGAAGCCTCGGTTCCTCCCTCGCCAGTCAGATCACGACCCGGGCCGCCCATCGCGCCTCCCAGTCCATCGGCCAACAGCTCACGGCGTCCGCCGGCGCCCAGACGAGTCCCACCACGAAGCTCCTGCTCGCCGATCCGGTCGAGGTCGTCACCGAGATCGGCCACCCCATCGGCGCGCACAGCGGGCTCGGCCTGACCGCCTTCTACTACACCCTGCTGCTCGTACTGGCCGGCTTCATGGGCGGAAACGTGATCAGCAATGGTGTCGACACGGCCCTCGGCTACGCCGACAACGAGATCGGGCCCTGGCACACGCGCCGCCCGACCGTGCCGATCAGCCGCACGCAGACACTGCTGCTGAAGATGGTCATGACCGCGGGCATCACGCTCGTCAGCAGCTCCCTGGTGCTCCTGGCCTGCGTCGCCGTCCTCGGCATGGACGCGTCCCACCTGCCGCTGCTGTGGATCTACTCCTATTGCGCGGCCCTCGCCGTGGGCCTGGGTGTCCAGGCCATCAACGCGGCCTTCGGCGGTCTGGGCCAACTGGTGTCGATGTTCGTCTTCATCGTTCTCGGGCTGCCGTCGTCGGGTGCCACCATCCCGCTCCAGGCGGTGCCCGGCTTCTATCGCTTCCTGTCCCACTTCGAGCCGATGCGCCAGCTCAGCGACGGCGTGCGCGCCATCCTGTACTTCGGTGCCCGTGGCGACGCCGGGCTCAGCCGCTCCTGGCTCATGATCGCGATCGGCACCGTGCTCGCGCTGCTCTTCGGCTTCGCCATGACCACCTACTACGACCGCAAGGGCCACAAGCGCCTCACGCCCCAACCCGCTTGAGGATCCCCGTCCCGGCATGCGCGATCATGACCGGTATGGACGCCCGATTCCTCGGCATCACCGAACTGGCCGAAGTCCCCTCCGTGGCGGTCGTGGTCGACGTCATGCGTGCTTTCACCGTGGCTGCCTGGGCCTTTGCCCAGGGGGCGGAAAAGATCGTTCTCGCCGAGTCGCCGGCCGAGGCCCTGGCGCTCAAGGCGCGCCACCCGGACTGGGTGGCGCTCAAGGACGGTCCCCCCGCACCCGGGTTCGACACCGTCAACTCGCCCGGCCTGCTGCGGTCCCTGGACCTGGGCGGACGGACCGTCGTGCAGAAGACCACGGCCGGGACGGTCGGCGCCCTCGCGGTCAAGGAGGCACCGCTGGTGCTGTGCGCCGGCTTCGTGGTGGCGGAGGCGACGGCCCGGCTCCTCGGAACCTGCGGGAGCGACGGCGTCACGTTCGTGGTCACCGGTGAGGACGGGCAGGCCGAGGAGGATCTGGCGTGTGCCCATTACATCGCTCGGAGGGCCACCGGCGCGGCGACGGACTCCGCCGAGTTCCTCCGCCGCGCCGCCGGGTCGCGCGCCGCCGCCGAACTGACGGAGGGGGTGCGTCAGGGAGTCCACCCTGACGACGTCGCGCTCTGCCTCGAGATCGACCGGTTCCCCTTCGCCATGGTGGCGACCTCGGAAGGCTCGCTCATGGTCCTGCGTCCGCGCGCGGTGCCTTCGCCGAGCGACGGGGATCCGGTCTGATCGGTCTGCCCGGTGCGGTCGGCATCCGCCTCGGCGGTCGTGGCTACTGCTTCGACGAAGCCGGCCCGCTCCGAAGCCAGTACGAGCGTGCGGCCGCGGTCAGCGCGAGCCCGTACACGGCGAATGCGGCCGTACCGATCCAGGCGACCAGGAGCGCGTCGGCAGGGGAGTGGAAGTCGCCGCGGCGCATCGTCACCACGCCCGCCGTGGCCAGGGCCGAGTAGCCGAGGCCGAACACCCCGTACGGCGCGAGGGTGGCGGCGCCCGTCAGGGCCGGGGCCAACGGAAGCCAGCGCGGGACGCGACGGCCGCGAAGGAACGGCGTCCAGCGCGGGAAGACCAGACCCCACGGACGAACCAGCCCCCAGAGCAGGAAGACGCCGAGAGCGGCCAGCAGCGCCGTGCCGTCCAGACCCCACGACTCCAGGGTGAGCCAGATCCCCGAAGCACCGTTGCGCTCGGAGATCGCGCGCATCTCCCCTCCGGAGATCCCGGCGAAGTGGCCGCCGGATGCCCAGACCAGCTTCATGACCACGTACGGGAGGAACGCGGCGGTGCCGGCGCCCGCGGCGAGCTGGACGGCCCACGGAGCCGCGGGGGACGGCTTTGCCGGGCTCGCGATGGTTGTCGTGCCGGATCCGGAGCGGGCGGTCGCCGCGAGCAGGAGGACTCCGACGGCCGCCAGTACGTGGTGGGCCGCAGCCGGCCAACTGTCCACCGTCTGCCCGAACATCAGGGTGATGACGTCCATCAGCAGGCTGAACGCGGCGAGTGCGGCCAAGCCGCAGAGCACCCAGAGCATCGTCCGCAGTGCGGGCCGCGGGCCGCGGCGCGCCACCGCCCCACAGCACAGCGCCGCCAGCGTCCCCACCGCCACGACCACCCACCCCAGCGCGACGGGCCCCGGGGCGTCGCCGTGGCGGAACACGGGGGTCCCGCTCAGCATGCACGCCAGACCGAAGCCGGCGTAGGCCACCGCCCATGACATCGTTGCCCAGTTCGTCCAACGCGGGCATCGCCGCCGGCGCGTGCGCAGCGACGGGTTCGTCATTCGTGGGTCACCGGTCATGCTCCGAACGTCCCACCGACGGTGCCGGACGGCGTCGCCCGGCAGCACGATCCGCCTCCCCCTGCCGGGTGAGCGCCTGGTGGGACTCCGGTACGAGGCGAAGCGGCGGGTGAGCCGCCGGCCCGCCGGATGCGACCGCTGCCGCTCCGCGACCGCTGCCACTCCACGCTGTAGTCGAAATGATGCGAAGCGTCACGACCTGTGTCAGGTTGATGGAGCAGGAGCACCACTTCAATCTCACGAATCAAGGAGTCGCCGTCATGGGCGGTACGCAGAACAAGCGCCAGGAACCGGGCAAGGGTCGCGAAGAGCAGCAGCGCCCGCAGCGGCCGGGCCAGCCGGGCCCGGTCACCCCCGAGCCCGGCACTCCCTCCCGCGGCGGCCAGCGCCCGCAGCAGACGGAGCGGCGCCGCGAGGAAGACCTGCTCGGCGGGGCACACGACGCCCGAGCGGTCCGCGACGTCCGCCCCGTCCGGGACGACGACTTCTAGGCGCACCCCCACACGCAGAGCCCGGCCGGGCCCGTAGTCACCCGGCCGGGCTCTGTCACGTCCGGGCGCAGCGCCCATCCCGCGCGGGGCGATCCGGCGGGCTGCCTGGCAGGGGTATGCCTCGTGCGGCCCCAGCCTCGTCGGCGGTGAGGCCGAGGGGCTGCCGCCGCACCCGCATGCTCGGGCACCGGCGACTACGAGGGGAGCGGCGGCTACCAGGGGGTGTCGGCGTAGATGGTCTTGCCGCCGTTGGGGGCGGGCTGGGTGTGGGTATGGGTGGTGAGGTGGTTGATCAACTGCCATCCCCAGCCGCCGGTCCCGTCGGTGTGGGGCGGGCGGGGCTGGGGCGGATCGGGGCTCGAGTCGGTGACGCGGATCTCGATGTGATCCTCGTGAAGCTCCAGATGGAGGGTGCAGGGGCCATCGGTGTGGCGGATCGCGTTGCTGATGAGTTCGGCGACGATCAGGAGCACGGCGTCGGTGTTCTCGGGGTCGGTGGGGGCTCTCGTCCGTGCGGCGCGGCGGAGGAAACGCCGGGTGGCGTCACGTGCGATTGCGGTGGGCTGACCAGTGCGCGGCACGGACTGGTCAAGGACGGGGACGGGTGGGGCCACTGGTCCTCCCTCCGGCTGGGGGCCTCCTTGGCCCCTACCCCTCCTGCGTGCCGATATCCGACGTTGCCCCTACCGCAGCTGCCGCTGCGCAGCGGTGGGGCGGCCGTCCTGCCGCCTGGACAGAGGGGATGCCCGACGGTGACGGGTTGATCACGGCCCGCTACGCCGCCCCGTGCCGGGTCGTTGGGCTGGTCATGGACCAGAGAATCGTTCCGGCGCAGAGGGGCTTCGCAGACCCACGGGCAGGCGACGAGTGGGCTTCGGATTCGCCGATCTACGACGCGGTCGAACGGCTGTGGCTCCAGGAGGGCCGCGAAGTTCCCGGGGGAGTGGGTACCGCGCCACGCGGCAGGCACCGGTCAGCGGACGTGGACCTGTTCCGCCGCGGCTGACCGGCGCGAGCACGGCAGGGTCTCGTGAGGCCAGTCACTCGTCCGGAGGAGTCCGGCCGCGGGCGGGCGGTGTCGCGAGGGATCAGGCCACAGCGCCGAGGATCGGCGCCCAGGTGGCACCCGTGAGCGCGGCCACGGCCTGCTGCTCGGAGAGCGGGGGAGCGGTACGGGTCGGCTTCGGCGTGTCGGAGCCGCTGCCGCCGCCGGTGCTGTTCCACTGCACCATCTGAAGCTGCGCGCCGGTCGCCTTCAGGGTCACCGTCACCGTCCAGCGCCGGGCGGTGTCCGCGCGAGCGGGGTGCTCGGCCGCGTTCTGCTCGGACATCACCACGGCCCCGCCGGGAATCGCGGCACTGCTCGGCAGCTCGCTCAGCGTGCAGGTGTCCCCCGCGGCACGCGCGGGCGTCTGCTCGCAGCTCAGCCCGTCGCCGTCCCTGAGCGGCAGCTTCAGCCGCATGGCCGACACGCCGACGAAGGCGGCGCCGTGCCCGTCGTCGACGACCAGCTCCCCGTTGGCGACGTAACCGCCGGACGGATCCGAGGGATCGTTGCTCTGCCCGGTCACCTCGCTGAACCGGCCCCCGGGGAGCGTCATCTCCAGCGCCTGGATCATCTGGGTGCCGGTGATCGCGGAGCGGGGCATCGCCAGCGCCACGGGCTCGATGTCGGAGCCCGCGGAGCAGATTGCGGCGAGCGCGCCGGGAACCACCAGAGCGGCCGCCGCGATCACGGCGCAGCCGCCGACCGCGGCGACGACGGCGGCGCTGCGCCGACGGCGTCGGCTCCGCCCGCGCCGGACGGCTCCGCTCAGGAGAGCGGTGAGGTCGGGGTCGAGGGAGTCGGTCGTGCGGTCCAGCGCATGAGCGAGGTCTGTTTCGAACGGCATGCTGGCGTCACCTTTTCTGTTCGCTGATGGGGGCGGTGCGGCGGTTTCGGCCTACGTGCGCCGGTGCTCAGTGCGGAACCAGGTCGGCCAAGCTGTCGCCGAGCAGGGCGCGAAGCCTGCTGAGTGCTCGGGTGCCCTGGGAGCGGACCGCGCTGCTGCTCAGCCTGAGCATCTGGGCGGTCTCCTCGATGCTGCGGTCCTCCCAGTAGCGCAACAGCAGCACCGCCCGGTCGCGGGGCGGCAGTTGGCCGAGCGCGCCCAGCAGGGTCACCCGCAGCGCGGCGTCCGGGCCGCAGGCCGCACTGTCGGGCATGTTCCCGACCGGGCGCTCGCCGGTGCTTCGGCGACGCCGCAGGCTGAGGAAGGTGCGGACCAGAACCGTCTGGGCGTAGGCCGCCGGACTCTGCGCACCGGCCACCCGGCTCCAGTGCACGTACACCCGGCTGAGGGTTTCCTGGACCAGGTCCTCGGCCAGGTGCGAGTCACCGGCAGCGAGGACGTACGCCGAGCGGTACAGCGCCTTCGCCCTCCCGGCCACGAACTCCAGGTACGCGTCCTCCTGTGCTGATTTCACTCGGCCCCCGCCTGTTCTCTTGTCCTGTGGTCCCCGTGCATACCCCTGATGACTACGTGAGAGCTCAGGATGTCGCGCGGGCGGGAGATCCTTTTCGGCGAGCGCGTTCCGGGGGCGCGGGCCGGACGTCGATCGCGGCGAACCGGCCGCGGGCGGCGCGGGCCGCCCCCGCATCCGTACGAGGCTTGCCGAGCGGGGCCCTCGTCGCCGACGGGGCCGGGGACCGTGCGCCCAACTGACCCAACTGACCCAACTGACCCAACTGACCCAACTGACCCAAATGGCCCAGCGCACGGCTGCGCGGCAGGGCCGTGCGGCAATCCGGCTCGCATACTGGCGGTGCGCCCGGTATCGGCCGGCCGGCCGGTCGGCAGGTGCGCACCTCCAGCTCCGTGTCCCCGAGGTCCCTCCGTCCGGCGTCACCCCCCTTGCCGAAGGAAGTCAGATCGATGCGCCTCTCCTTTGCCCGAGCCGGCTTCGGCGCCACGGCGGTCGCGCTGGGCGCGGCGTCCCTCGTGGGCCTCGGCGTTGCCGGTTCCGCCGCCGACGGCGCCGCGGTGACCTGTGGCAGCACGGTGACCGACGGGCCGGACATGGTCGTTGCCTACGACTGCGACCGCGACGGAGGCGGCGGCGCGGCGGACAACCTGGTCACGACGGCCTCCGGCACCTACCGCTGCGAGGAACCCGTGTACTTCTTCGTGAGTCCGTTCAGGGAGCTGGAGAAGCAAGGAGTCGACACCGGGCACCAGTTCATCGGTGGGGCCTGCTCCACGATCTGAGCGGTGCTCGCGAGGCACTTCCGGTCGGGGGAGACGGGCGCCCTTCTCGCGCCCGCGAGGAGTCGACCGGCAGCGGTGGGCGACGCGAAGGGACGGCCCGTCGTGGCTCCGGCCACCGCCACGCGAACGGGTGACGTGCCGCCACGTCTGCGCTTCGCACTCGTTCCCAGAGCGAGTTCCTCCCGGGGCAAGGTCCCCATTTCCAGTGAAGGATTGCCTGAGCATGCTGAAGAAGATGATGGTCACCGCTGCCGCCACCGCCGCCGCCCTCGGCGCGGGTGCCGCCGTGGCCGCCCCGGCCATGGCCATCGGCAACGACAACGGGGTCAACACCGTCAACGGCAACGGGGCCCAGCAGATCTACGGCAACCAGAAGACGGCCGGCGCCATGAGCCCGCAGCTCAGCGCGGTCCAGGGCACGCTCAACAAGCCCTGCATCGCCCTGCCGGTCAAGGTCAACGCCCAGTCCCTGGTGGCCGTCCTCGCCAACGTCGGTGTCCAGGACGTCAACGTCCTGTCCAACCCGCAGAACCAGCAGTGCACCGAGAACTCCACCCAGGCCAAGGGCGACGAGCCGCTCTCGCACATCCTGGACAACATCCCGGTCCTGTCCGGCAACCTGTCCGCCGGAAGCTGACGCAACCCCTCCATCCCGGGCCCTTCGGGGCCCGGCCCCGGCCGCGGACGCCCGCACGAGCGTCCGCGGCCGGAGCACGTCGAACCCCTCCGCGTGCCGCGCCGCTCCCGCCGCGGCGGGCGGCCGTAGTCTGGGCGGCCATGCGGAAGATCATCCTGATGATGTCCATGTCCCTCGACGGCTACATGGAAGGCCCCGACCGGCAGATCGACTGGCACCTCGTCGACGACGAAGTGCACCGGCACATCAACGACGAGGCCCGCGCGATGGGCGGCTTCCTCGAAGGCCGCGTCACGTACGAGCTGATGGAAGAGTTCTGGCCCACGGCCGACGCCGACCCGCAGAACGCCGGGCCGATGGCCGACTTCGCGGGCATCTGGCGCGACACCCCCAAGTACGTGTACTCGCGCACCCTCCAGCGGGCCGGCGACAACGCCACGATCGTGCGGGACGTCGTCCCGGAGGAAGTGGCCGCCCTCAAGGCCGCCCCGGGGGGTGACCTCGGGCTCGGCGGAGCCCGGCTGGCCGCCGCGTTCCTGGCCCACGACCTGGTGGACGCGTACCGGATCTACGTACACCCGGTACGGATCGGCCGCGGTACACCGCTGTTCCCGGAGCTGGACGGCGGAGCGGTCCCGCTGCGCCTGGAGGGCACGCACGCCTTCGGCAACGGTGTCGTGCAGCTGCGCTACGCCCGCCCCTGAGCCTCGTCGCGGCGCATCCCGGCGCGTCCCGGCTCATTGCGACGCATCCCGGCGACCGCGTCGGACGTCCGCCGACTCGCCGAGCGGCAGCCCCGAGGACAGCGCACGCGATGCGGTGCCGGTCAGCCCGCGGCCGTCAGTTCGCCGCTGAGGGTCTTGTGCAGGTGGGCGCTGGGGCCGTTCAGGCCGGTGATCTCCACGGTCTTGCCGCGCTGGGCGTACCGGTGTGCGATCGCGTCGAGCACCGCCACCGACGAGGCGTCCCAGAGGTGTGCGGCGGAGAGGTCGATGACGACCCTGTCGGGGTCGTCGGCGTAGTCGAAACGGCCGACGAGCTCGTTGGAGGAGGCGAAGAACAGCTGGCCGCTGACGGCGTAGACGACCTGGCCGCCGTCGGGGTCGGTGACGGCCGTGATGTCGGCGAGCCGGGCGACGCGCTTGGCGAAGATCACCATGGCGGTGACGGACCCGGCGACGACGCCCACGGCGAGGTTGTGGGTGGCCACCACACAGGCGACGGTGACGACCGTGACGGTGATCTCGCCCGCGGGCATCCGCTTCAGGGTCCGCGGCGCGACGGAGTGCCAGTCGAAGGTCGCGAAGCAGACCATGATCATGACGGCGACCAGGGCGGCCATCGGGATGTCGGACACGACCGGCCCGAAGACGATGCACAGCACCATGAGGAACACGCCCGCGAGGAAGGTGGAGAGCCGGGTCCGGGCGCCGGAGACCTTCACGTTGATCATCGTCTGGCCGATCATCGCGCAACCGCCCATGCCGCCGAAGAAGCCGGTGACGATGTTCGCGATGCCCTGCCCCACGGACTCGCGGGTCTTCGACGAACGGGTACCGGTGATCTCGTCGACCAGCTTCGCCGTCATCAGGGACTCCATCAGTCCGACGAGGGCCATGGCGAAGGCGTACGGGGCGATGGTGGCCAGCGTGTCGAGCGTGAACGGTACGTCGGGCAGTCCGGGCACGGGCAGCGACGAGGGCAGCGCACCCTTGTCGCCGACCGTCGGCACCGCGATGCCCGCGGCGACGGTGACCACCGTGAGGATGACGATCGAGACCAGCGGGGCCGGGACCGCGGTGGTGATCCTCGGGAACAGCACCATGAGGGCCAGACCGGCCGCGAGCAGCGGATACACGGCCCACGGCACGTTGCGCAGCTCCGGTACCTGCGCCATGAACACCAGGATGGCGAGCGCGTTGACGAAGCCGACCATCACCGAGCGCGGAACGAACCGCAGCAGCTTGCCCACGCCCAGCGCGCCGAGCACGATCTGGAAGGCTCCGGCGAGGATGACCGCCGCCACCAGGTACCCGAACCCGTGCTCGCGGTTCAGCGGGGCGATGACCAGCGCCACCGCCCCGGTCGCGGCGGAGATCATCGCGGGCCGCCCGCCGACGAAGGCGATGGTCACGGCCATCGTGAAGGAAGCGAACAGGCCGATCGCCGGATCGACCCCGGCGATGATCGAGAAGGAGATCGCCTCCGGGATCAGCGCCAGCGCGACCACCAGGCCGCCCAGCACCTCGGTGCGCAGGACCTTCGGCGTCAGGACGGACGGCCGCAGGCCGCGCAGCCGCGCGGGTACGGAGACAGCGGAGTGAGGCAAGGAGAGCAGACCTTCGGGCGGGCACACCGCCGGCGGGCGGGCGTACGGAGGGTGGGAGCGACCCTCCAAGGTACCGTGCGGCCGCGCGCGGCCCGCCCGCCGAACCCCGCGCGGCAGTGTCCCTCTACCAGGCCAGTTCCACCCGGACGGTCTTGCCGTCGCGGAGGGGGACGACGGACACCCGACGGGCGAGGCTCTGGACGATGCGCCACCCGCGCCCGCCGGTCAGATCGGGAGTCCGGGAGTGCGGGAGGCCGGCGCCGGTGTCGCGCACGGCGATCCCGATCCCGCCGGGAACCAGCCCGAGTTCCAGGACGAGGGGCCCGGGAGCGTGGCGGACGGCGTTGGTCACGAGCTCGGAGACGACCAGCACGACGTCGTCGTGGAAGGTCCGGTGGCCGACCGGGGCCTGGTGGCGGAGGAAGGTGAGGGCGGCTTCCCGTGCCGCGGCGATGCAGCCTGGGGCGCCGTCGAAGTCCAGGCGGACCTCGCCGGGACGGGCGTCGTGAGCAGTGGCCGGCGGGAGTTCCATCCCCACTCCCTTTCCGCTGCGTGTCCCACCGCCCGGGCGTCCACCGCTGCCTGTGACCCGTAGCGCTGCCGGGGCCTGCTCCCTGGCTTCTTCCCCTTGACGCAGAGTACCCAGTCCGCTCCGAACCTTCACGGGTCTGTCTCCTCGGACGGGGTGCGGTTTTGCGGCGGTCCGCCTCTCCTTGCGGTGATCCGTCCGACGGTATGGGTGCTCTTCTAGTGCAGATTCACTACGCTGTCCTGGTGCTCGTTACCCAGGCTGGGGGTTGTCACATGAGGGAAGACCCAACGTGAAGAGCTCGTTGTTCCAGGTCAGCACCGCGCTCGGCAGCGACGTGACCGCGCTGCGGCTCATCGGAGTGCTGGACCTCGACAGCGCCGCGCAGCTACGTGCCGCCGTCTCCGACTGCTGGGCGCGACGGTCCCGCCGCATCGTGATCGACCTGCGGGACCTGCGCTTTTGCGACTGCGCCGGACTCGGCGTGCTGCTCGAGGCCAAGGCCGCGGCGGATAGGATCGGCACCGAACTGTGCGTGGAGGGCGCCCGCGCACAAGTGGCCCGGCTGTTCGCGCTCACAGGCGTCGACGACCTGGTCGCCGGCTGCGTGCCGCGTCTACCACCGAGGACCGTCTGATGCCTTCGACACCGCCGACCGCACCGGAAACGGTGCCGCGCACCGTCGGCGGGCGCATCACCATCCTGCTCGTCGAGGATCACGACATGGTGGCCGAGGCCCTCCGGATCGCCCTGGACCGCACCGACGACCTGGAGGTGGTCGGCCGCAGCCCCTCCGTACGGGACGCCCTGGCCGATACCGCCCGGCTGCGCCCCGACGTCGTCGTGCTGGACCGGCGGCTGCCCGACGGTGACGGGATCGCCGCCATCGCCGCGCTCAGGACCGTCGCCCCCGGAACCCGGGTCCTGGTACTGACCGGCGAGGGGAACCCGTCGGTGGCCGCCCGCGTGGCCGAGGCCGGCGGCTCGGGACTCATCCTCAAGGTCGGCAACCTGCGCGAACTCCAAGATGCCGTACGCCTGGTGGCGACGGGTGAAGTGGCCTTCAGCAGCGGCCTGCTCAGCGGAGCGCTGGACCGGCTGGCGGGCCGTGCCGACGGCCTGGGCGGCACCCTCACCCCGCGCGAGCGCGAGGCCCTCGGCCTGCTCGGGGAAGGCCTGGGCACCGCCGAGATCGGTCAACGGCTCGGCGTCGCCCTCAACACCGCCAGGAACCACGTCCAGCGCGTCCTGGAGAAGCTCGGCGCCCGTTCCCAACTGGAGGCGGTCGCAGTGGCCCGGCGCGAGGGCCTCCTCCCGTGAGCAAGGACGGTCCCACCGGACACGGACAGAGGGGCGCCCTCGCGCCGACCGAGACGGCGTTCACGCTGCTGGTCACGAGCGTCATCGACTACGGCATCTTCATGCTCGACCCCGGAGGCCACGTATCCAGCTGGAACGCCGGCGCCGAGCGGATCAAGGGCTACAGCGCCGCGGACATCATCGGCAAGCACTTCTCGGTCTTCTACCCGCCCGAGGACATCGTTGCCCGCAAACCGCACCTCGAGCTGGAATCGGCCGTCGCCGACGGCCGGCTGGAGGACGAGGGCTGGCGCATCCGCAAGGACGGCTCCCGTTTCTGGGCCAACGTGGTGATCACCCCCCTCTTCGACGAGAACGGCGAACTGCGCGGTTTCGGCAAGGTGACCCGCGACATGACCGAGCGCCGTGCCGCCGAGCAGGCCCTCACCGAACGCCGCCGCCTGTTCACCCACCTGGTGCAGGCGCAGGAACTGGAACGCCGCCGCATCGCCTGGGACGTGCACGACGACTCCATCCAGGCCATGGTCGCCGTCGGCATGCGGCTGCAACTCCTGGCGGAGCGGGCCGACGAGCCCCATGCGCGTGAACTCGCCCAGCTCGACGTGTCGGTGCGCGAGGCCGTGGGCCGCCTGCGCAACCTCACCTTCCGGCTCCAGCCGCCCGGCATCGACCGGCACGGGCTGGTCGAGTCGCTGTCCCAGCACCTCAACGAGGTGGTGGCCGGGAGCTGGGGTCTCGAGCCGCACCTGGAGCACGATCTGGCGCGGGAGCCGGCCCCCGAGACGGCGATCACCATCTTCCGCATCGTGCAGGAGGCGTTGCTGAACGTGCGCAAGCACGCCCGGGCGCGCAGCGTACGGGTCAGCGTCGCCGCCGCGAACGGGGGCCTGCAGGTCCGGGTGACCGACGACGGCACCGGGGTTCTCGAGGGCCCCCGCAGCTCGCACGAGCACTTCGGGCTGATGGAGATGCGCGAGCGGGCCGAGACGGCCGACGGCTGGTGGACACTGCGCAGCGAGCCCGGCGCCGGCACCACCGTGGAGTTCTGGGTCCCCGATCTGCCGACCGGCCCGCCGGACGAAGTGCTGCCCGGCGTGGCCCTCCGGAGCTTCGACTCCCGCCCTGCCGCCCCGGAGCCTTCGTGACCCGGCCCGTCCCGCCGGCGGCCCCCCTGCGGGTGCTGATCTGCGACGACAACGACATGGTGCGCTCGGCGCTGGCGGCGGTCGTCGGGGCCCAGCCCGACCTCAGCCTGGCGGGCAGCGCGGCCGACGCCGCCGAGGCGATCCGGCTCGCCGCCGCCGGGCGGCCGCACGTCGTCGTGCTCGACGTGCGCTTCCCCGGCGGCGGCCCCTACGCCGCCCAGGAGATCATCCGTACCGTCCCCGGCGTCCGCATCCTGGTGTTCTCCGCCTACGGTGACCAGGGCCCGCGTGCCGAGATGGCCGCGGCCGGCGTCGCGGACTACCTCGTCAAGGGCATCACCAACGCCCAACTGCTCTCCCGGATCAGGGCCTTGGGGACCGAGGCCGTCAGGTCCACGTCCTGCGCCGGCGAGGAGGGCGGCGACGCGGGACACGAGCGGCGCGGCGCGCTCCCACCGCCGCGCAGTCAGACCTGAACCGGAGGACGCGCCCGGCGGAGCTCTGAAGGAAGTCGCTTCAGGACCGGCTCGGGGTCGGCGGGCTCCGGCGACGATCACCTCGACGGCGGGCGGGCCCCGGCGGCCACCGCCTCGCCGACGCCCGGTACGCGCCGGAGGCCGCCTGCCGTCCGAAGCCCTCTCCCACCGCCCGGTTCCCTCCGGAAATCGTGAGATGCCTCACGTCACGGGCGCGTCCGTGGCGGGCTCGAAGAGATCGCCAGGGCAGCCACATTTCTCTGTTTGTACCTGTTTGGCGTTGATTTGCCTCACTCCGCCGGAAACGGAATCCGTGACCCTCGTTTCACCTTCCCCAACCGTGCTGACGGGACGCGGTCCTGGCCGTGTGTCAGTGGGGTGCCGGAGGGGGTGCGGCGCGCGCATGCACGATCTTGCGGCCGATTCAAGGCCGGCCCCGGAACTCCCGGGCGTCTTCGCCAAGGCGCCTTGCCAGGCCCTCGCCCGGCTTCTAAGAATGGCGGCTCCTCCGGCGCCCTCGCGGTCCGGCGCCGGAAGCTTTGCGATCACCGAGTGAGGTCACGCATGAGGAAGCACCGTAAGAAGACACACAGGAAAATAGCCGTCGCCGTCGGTGCCCTGGCGATCGTGGGCGTGCCCACCGCCGCCATGGCGTGCCTGGGCCCGCAGGACAGCGGCCCCGCCCGAGCCGCCGAAACCCGGCACGAGGGCCGGTACTGGCAGGGCGCGCCCACCGGCGGCCCCGGCTCGCAATCGCCGGTGGAGACCCCGGCGCAGACCGACGACGCCCCCGACGCGGCCCCGGTCGAACCCGCGGAACCGCCCGCGCAGCCGGTCGCCGGGACCACGCCGCCGGCGATGCCCCAAGAGCCCCAGGAGCCTCAGGAGCCGCAGCCGGCGGAGCCGCCCGCCGGGCCTGCCGCCTCGACCGGGCCTGCCGCTCCGGAGGCCTCCCAGGCGCCTACCGGAGCCCAGGCCGAGGTCCTCGCCCTCGTCAACACGGAGCGCGCCGCCGCCGGGTGCCCGGCGCTCACCGTCAACGCGAAGCTGACGAAGGCCGCCCAGGACCACAGCGCGGACATGGCCGCTCACAGCAACATGTCCCACACCGGCTCCGACGGCTCCGACCCGGGCCAGCGCATCACCCGCGCCGGGTACGAGTGGCGGACGTACGGCGAGAACGTCGCCTACGGCTACAGCACGCCCGCGAAGGTCATGGAGGGCTGGATGAACAGTCCCGGCCACAAGCGGAACATACTCGACTGCTCCTACAAGGAGATCGGCATCGGCCTCGCGCAACCGGGCCAGTACTGGACGCAGGACTTCGGCGCGACGGGCTGACCCCGCCGCACCGGCAGAGGGCGTACGACGGGGCGGGGCGGCCGGTTTCCGGTCGTCCCGCCCCGTCGTCCGTACGTCGCCTGCCCGCCTGCCCGCCTGCCCGCCTGCCCGCCTGCCCGCCTGCCCTCCCGCCTGCCCGGCCGACGCGCCGTCCGGCGGCGCCGCACCCCCGGGCGGGGCGGTCCCGCGCGTCCGTCTCAGGGTGCCAGGAACGCCGTGAGCGCTGCCGCGACCGCCTCGGGATCCTCCAGCTGGGGGCAGTGACCGACGGCCGGGGGGCCCGTGAGCTCCACGACCTGGGCCCGCGGCACCCGCTCCCGGATGCGGGGAAGGACATGGGCCCCGCTGATCGGGTCGGCGGGCCCCCACACGAACAGCGCGGGCCCGCCGAAGTCCTCCAGGGCCGAGGTCCAGCGCGCGGCGTGCCGACGGCGCTCGTCGATGTAGCGCAGCAGGCGCGGGGCGAGGAGGTGGCCGCCGGCGCGTGACGCGGCCGCCCACAGGTCGCGCACGTCCTCGTCGTGGACCGGCCGTCCGCATACGGCGCGCAGGGACGCCGCGAACCGCCGCTCCGTGGTGAGGGGCGCCAGCAGCGGCCCCAGCGGGCCGTGCAGCAGCCGCTGGATCCGCACGGGACGGTGCAGATCGGGGTAGAGGCCGCCGTTGAGCCACCCCATGCGCGTGATCCGCGCCGGGTTCCGGGCCAGCAGCTCCTGTCCCACGCTCACCCCGTAGTCGTGCGCTACCAGGGCGGTGTCGCCGGTCCCGTGCCGGCGCCACACCTCCTCGACCAGCGAGGCCTGTTCGAGCACCGAGTAGCGGTGGCGGCGGGGCTTGTCGCTCTCCCCGAAGCCGAGCAGGTCCAGCGTGGTGACCCGCAGGCCGGCCGCGCCGAGCGCCGGCACGACGGCGGCCCAGTCGTGGGAGGAGGTCGGGAAGCCGTGGAGGAGGGTGACGGGCGCGCCGCCGGCGGGCCCGTCCCGGCGGACGAAGACCGAGTGACCGCCGATCCGCAGGGCCGTGCCGCCCTCGGTCCAGTGCCGCAGCGGCGGCAGGACGCGCCCGCCGCTCATGCCGGTTCCTCCTCGGCGTGCAGATGACCCAGCCCGTACAGGAGCGTGCGCAGGCCGAATTCGAACTCGGCCTCGGAGTCGAGCGAGTTGAGCAACCCGGCATGGCGGTGGACCACCGGGTGGGTGCGGGGGGAGAGGGAGGTGAACAGCTCGGCCATCGCGGCCCGCTGACCGGCGGTCCGTGCCGCGCCACCGGAGTCGAGCACGGCGGCGCCGATCACGAAGTGGGTGACCGTCAGGTAGACGTGGACGGCCGATCGCGGCGACCACCCGTGGGCGAGGAGCTGGGCGAGGGCGTGCTCGCGCGCTCGCAGGGCGTTGGGCCCCAGCAACTGGCCGGTGGTGAGCAGGGGTACGACCGCCGGGTGCGCCGCGAGGACGCGGCGGAACTCCCGGGCCCCGCCGTCCAGGCCGGCCCGCCAGTCCCCGTCGAGCTCGGGCAGGCGGATCTCACCCAGCATGTGGTCGACGGTGGCGATCAGCAGCTCCTCCCGGCTGGCGACGTGCCGGTAGAGCGACGTGTGGCGCACGCGGAGGTGGTCGCCGAGCCGGCGCATCGTGAGCGCGTCCAGGCCCTCGCCGTCGGCGAGTTCGAGCGCGCCCGCCGTGATCCGGCCGAGCGTCAGGCCGCCCTGACGTGGCCTGCGCCGGTCCCGTTCGGCGTACCGGGCCTGCCACCAGGCGGGCGACCCGGGCTCGGCGGCTTCGACTTCCGCGCCGGCCGCGGCTTCGGTGCCGGCTTCCGTGTGGGGGTGGGGTGTCATGAGTTCCGCCTACTCGAAGAGGTCGGGTTCCGTGCGGACGATCTCGTCCCAGAGGGGCTGGAAGGAGAACCAGCCGGCGAGGGCGAAGCCCGTCTGGTCGCGGGTGTGCCGTGCGGCCTCGGGATCGATCAGGTGCGGAGTGCCCGCCGCCTCCGCCATCAGCTGTGCCTGGGCGCTGCGTTCCATGGAGAGGAACCACCAGGCCGCCTCGTCGACCGATTCGCCGACGGTGAAGATGCCGTGGTTCTGGTGGATGACGGCCTTGTGGGGCCCCAGCCCCGCGGCGAGCTGCCGGCCGGCCTCCTCGTCGACCACCACGGCGCCGGCGCCGTCCCGGTGGACGGCGTGCTGCTCGTACAGGGCGCACGCGTCCTGTGTGATCGGGTCCAGCAGGCGCCCCAGGCTCGAGAAGGCCTTCCCGTGCACCGCGTGGGCGTGGCAGGCGGCGACCACGTCGGGGCGGGCGGCGTGGATGGCCGAATGGATCACGAATCCGGCCCGGTTGACCGGCCGCCTGCCGTGGCGTACGTGTCCTTCGTGGTCGACGAGGATCAGGTCGGAGACCCGGACGTGCCGGAAGGACATGCCGAAGGGATTGACCCAGAACATGTCCGGGTGCTCGGGGTCCCGCACGGTGATGTGTCCCGCGACCCCTTCGGAGAAGCCGAGCCGGCCGAAGAGGCGGCAGGCGCCGGCGAGGCGCTGCTTGCGGTGCTCGCGCTCCTGCGCGCCGTCGGTGAAGACGGGCGGCAGGGGCAGCTCGAGGTTCTCCTGCCGCGGAAGGAAAGCGCTGCCCCGCAGCCCTTCGCCGTGCGCGCCCCCGGAAGCGGCTCCCGTCGCCGGATCCGTCCTCGGGTCCGTCCTCGGGTCCGTCCTCGGGTCCGTCCCGTGGTGCCCCTGCGTACTCGTGTCCATGCCCCCGCCTCACTCCCCTATGCGTCCGATGGACTCATATGATGGGTCCATCGGACGCATAGGGCAAGGACCCGGTCGTCCGGAGCTCTGGGCCCGGGGTGCCGGATCGGCCGAGGGCGCGCAGAGTGAGTCCGAGGACGCACGGCCGCCGCCGCCGGGGTCGCGGTGACACACGCGGAGCCGGGGCCGTGCCGGTACAGCGCTCAGGCGCGCGGACGAGTGAGGATGCCCGATGGCCCAGCCCGCCCAGTCTCCCGAGCCACCCGCCGACCACGTCATCGTCCTGTTCGGAGCCACCGGAGACCTGGCCCGGCGCAAGCTGCTGCCCGGGCTCTTCCACCTGGCCCGGGCGGGGCTGATGCCGTCGCGCTACCGCATCGTCGGGACCGCGCCGGCCACGGAGGCCCTCACCGACGAGCAGTTCCGGACCCACGCCCGGCAGGCCGTGGCCGAGTTCGGCTGCTCGCCACCGGAGGGCCCGGCCTGGGAGGCGTTCGCGGCCGGCCTTTCCTTCGGCGCGGCCGACACGGGGGCGGCGGACCCCCTGATCGCAGCGGTGGGCGAGGCGGAGACGGCTCTCGGGGGCCGGCCGCGCCGGCTCTTCCACCTCGCGGTGCCCCCCGTCGCCTTCACCTCGATGATCGAGCTGCTCGGCGCAACGGGACTCGCGGGCGACGGCCGGGTCATCGTCGAGAAGCCCTTCGGCACCGACCTCGCGTCCGCTCGCCAGCTCAACGCCGCCATCCACGCCGTCTTCGACGAGTCCCGGGTGTTCAGGATCGACCATTTCCTCGGGAAGGAATCCGTCGACAACGTCCTGGCGCTCCGCTTCGCCAACGGGTTCTTCGAGCCGCTGTGGAACCGCGATCACATCACCCACGTACAGATCGACGTGCCCGAGCACATCGACATCCAGGGCCGCGCCCGCTTCTTCGAAGGCACCGGAACCTTCCGCGACATGGTCGTCACGCACCTGTTCCAACTGCTCGGGTTCATCGCGATGGAACCGCCGGTCGCGCTGGAGGCGGGCTCGCTCCGCGACGAGCAGGTCAAGGTGTTCCACAGCATGCGCGCGCTCGACCCGGCGCACGTCGTTCGCGGCCAGTACACCGGCTACCGCGAGGAGCAGGGGGTGGATCCGGCGTCGGACACCGAGACGTTCGTGGCGCTACGGGTCGAGATCGACAACTGGCGCTGGGCGGGCGTGCCGTTCCACCTGCGCACGGGCAAGGCCCTGGCCGAGGGCCGGCACGTGGTCACGCTCGGCCTGCGCGAGCCGGCCCTGCGGATGTTCCCGCTGGACGCGCGGGCCGCCGCGGACGGCCGGAGCAACGAGCTCGTCATCGACTTCGACGACCCCGGCTCCGTCAGTGCCCGCTTCCTGGTCAAGGAGCCGGGGCCGTCGATGAGGTTGGCCGAAGGCGACATGGTCTTCAACTACCGCACCTCGTTCGCCGCACAGAACTTCCTGGAGGGGTACGAGCACCTCCTGCTGGAGGCCATGCGAGGCAACCAGTCCCTCTTCACGCGCTCCGACGGCGTCGAACGGCTCTGGGAGGTGGCGGCCCCGCTGCTCGACGCCCCACCACCGGTGCGGCCGTACGCCCCCGGCAGCTGGGGACCGGACGCCGTCGACGCCCTCGTCGCGCCGTACCGCTGGCATCTGCCCGACGGGGGGCCGGCCCCTTCATAGGCCGGTTCTCACGGTTCTGCGCGGGGGCCCGCCCCTTCACGGCCCGGCCGCCCGACGGGAGCCGCATCGGTCACGGCAGAAGGGCCCGTTCCGTGAACGGGCCCTTCTGTCGCGCGGTTCTACGGCTCAGTGCTCGTCGCGCTTCTTGCGGAGCGACTCCGAGGCGTCGGACACGGCTTCCTTCGCCTTGCCCTTGGCCTGGTCCATCTTGCCTTCGGCCTTCATCCGGTCGTTGCCGGTCGCCTTGCCGACCGCTTCCTTCGCCTTGCCCTTGATCTTGTCCATGCCACCCTGGTCAGCCATGTCTGCCTCTCACGTGGGGGAACCAACGACCCTGCCAATCTAGGAGGCAACGGGAGATTCCGCCCGTCGGGACGGGAGCGCGACCGTCCGAGCCGGTGGGCATACGGGTC
The DNA here is from genome assembly GCF_040611715.1 of Streptomyces sp. NPDC006544. Lineage (NCBI taxonomy): Bacteria > Bacillati > Actinomycetota > Actinomycetes > Kitasatosporales > Streptomycetaceae > Streptomyces > Streptomyces sp. NPDC006544. The sequence goes on from NZ_JBEXOV010000004.1 coordinate 61,756, forward strand.
GGTCCCGTTGTCCCGCTCCGGCTCGCGCCGTACCGGTCACCCGTTCGGATGCGGGCCGTGCGGGCGCCTCCGGCACACGGCCGCCGACCGGACCCGGGCCGGCGTGGCGGGGGTGGGCGCCGCCCGGGTTAGTCTGTGCGGGTGGAGGCGAGCGACCGGCGAGGAAACGACGAAACCAGCGCCGAGCGGCCCGCGGCCGCCGACGCGCGCCTCATGGAAATGGCCCGCCACCTGCGGCGGGTCAACGGAGAGATGAACGCGCTGGTCCATCGCTTCGCCGGTGAGCACGGCCTGCACGCCACCGACGTCCAGGCCCTCGGCGCCATCCTCGACGCTCAGGCCCCCCTGACCCCGGGACGGCTCGGCCAGCACCTCGGCCTCACCTCCGGGTCCGTCACCGCGTGCCTGGACCGGCTGGAGAAGGCGGGACACGTACGCCGCGTCCGCGACTCCGCGGACCGGCGCGTCGTGCACCTCTACTACGAGCCCACCGCCCGCAAGGTCGCCTCCGAGCACTTCCGTTTCCTGGCCCGGGCCACCCAGCGCGCCCTGGAAGGGGCCGGCGAGGACGACGCGGCAGCCGCGCTGCGTTTCCTGGCCCTGCTCGGCAAGGAGTTCTCCGCGGACGGATGACCGGCGCCGCCCCGGCCGGCCGGGGGAGCGCCGTCAGCGCGCCGTCTGCGCCGTCCGGCTCAGCCGCCCCGGCCACCAGGCCTTCGGTCCGATGTCCAGGACCAGCGCCGGCACCAGCAGGGAGCGCACCAGCAGCGTGTCCATCAGGACGCCGAAGGCCACGATGAAGGCGATCTGCACCAGGAACGCCAACGGAATGACGCCGAGGGCCGCGAAGGTGGCCGCGAGCACGACACCCGCCGAGGTGATGACGCCGCCGGTCGCCGTCAGACCCCGCGTCACCCCTTCCCGGACGCCGTGGCGCAGCGACTCCTCCCGTACCCGCGACATCAGGAAGATGTTGTAGTCGACGCCCAGGGCCACCAGGAACACGAATCCGTAGAGCGGGACCGAGGAGTCCGTACCGCTGAACCCGAAGACGTGCCGGAACACCAGCGCCGAAACCCCCAGCGTCGCGAAGAAGTTGAGGGCGACCGTGGCGACCAGCAGCAGTGGCATCACGAGCGAGCGCAGCAGCCCGACGAGGATGATCAGGATGATGGCCAGGACGACCGGCACGATGAGCGCACGGTCCCGCTCGGCGGTCCGCTGCGTGTCGTAGGCCTGGGCGGTGTAGCCGCCCACCAAGGCCTCGGCCTCCGGCACCGCGTGGACCGCCGTGCGCAGCCGTGCCACGGTCGCCTTGGCCGCCGCCGTGTCGGCCGGATCCTTCAGGGTGGCGTCGATCCGCACCCGCCCGTCCACGACCAGGGGGGTGCCGGGGGCCGAGCCCCTCGCGCCGGCCACCGAGACGGAGGCGACGCCCTCGGTCCTGCCGACGGCCGCGCGGACGCGCTCCAGCCGGTCCGCGTCCGCGATGACCACGGCGGGGTTGCCCGAGCCGCCGGGGAAGTGGCGGCTCAGCTCCTTCTGCCCCGCCACCGAAGGGGCCTCGTTGACGAAGATCTCGTCGAGGGGCACACCGCCCGAGTGGAGGGTGGGCGCGAAGGCCGAGCAGGCGAGCAGCGCGGCCAGCGCCAGTCCCCACACCTTGCGCGGGGCCCGCTCGACGAGCGCGGCGGTCCGCGCCCAGACTCCCCGCGAGACGTCCTTCGTACGTACCTTGGCCGGCCAGTAGGCCGCCCGGCCCAGCAGGACCAGCGCGGCGGGCAGGAAGGTCAGCGCGCTGACGAGGGCGCAGACGATGCCGATCGCGCCGACCGGACCCAGCGCGCGGTTGTTGGTCAGGTCGCTGAGGAAGAGGGCCAGCAGTCCCAGCGCCACGGTTCCGGCGCTGGCGGTGATCGGTCCCGCCGACCGGCGCAGCGCGGCCCGCATCGCCCGGAACCGGTCGCCTCCGTGGGCTTCCCCCGCGCGACCCAGCTCCTCGCGGAAGCGCGCGGTCAGGAGCAGGGCGTAGTCGGTCGCGGCCCCGATCACCAGGATCGAGAGGATCCCCTGCACCTGCCCGTCCACGCGGACGAGGCCGGCGTCCGCCAGCGCGTAGACGACGGCGCAGGCCGCCCCGAGGGCGAACACCGAACCGAGGATGATCAACAGGGGAAGCAGCACGCTCCGGTAGACGAGCAGCAGGATGACGAGCACGGTGGCCAGCGCCACCCCGACGAGCAGGCCGTCGATCCCGGCGAACGCGTCGGACAGGTCCGCCTGCGTGGCGGCCGGCCCGGTCACCTGGACCCGGGTCCCGTCGGCTCCGGAGGCCGCGTCGCGGATCCGGTCCAGCGCCGCCGGCAGTTCGTCCGCGAGGTCCGGGCGCAGCGGCACGACGGCCTGCAGCGCCCTGCCGTCCTCGGACCGCAGCACGGGAGAAGCGGCGCCGGCGGATTCGGGCCGTTCCTTCAGCGGGACGAGGGACGCTGCCGCCCCTTCCTCCTGCGCCGCGGTGAGCGGACCGGATCCGACGCCCGTCCAGACCACGATCGCGGGGAGGATCTCCTCCCCGCGGAAGGCCTTCTGCGCCTGGGCCACCTTCGTGGACTCGGCGCTCCTCGGCAGGAAGGAGGCCTGGTCGTTGGTCGCGACCTCGCCGAGCTTGCCGGCGTAGGGGCCCAGTACGCCGCCGACGCCGAGCCAGGCGACGAGCAGGAGGACCGGCACGAGCCAACGGGCGAGCCGGGGTGTGGGGGACATGGTGCTCCTGGTGCTGAATATATCGATGGGCAAGTATCTCGATGGTCAAGATATGTGGGGCCGGGCCGTCCGTCACCACCGTCTTTCCGCACCTGCCGTTTCCACCCCTTCCCCCGCAGGGACCCTCGGTGTCTCTTCAGGGCGCGGGCAGCCCTCGGATGCACGGCGCTCCGGGCCGGATCACGGCCGTGGCGCGGGGCGACCGGGGGCGGCGCGCCCCACCGGGAGTCGGCGGAGCCCGACGTAACGTGGAACGTCCGAGCACGACCCGGCCCGGCGAGGAGTGGACGGCAGCCATGCGGACGACGGGCAGGCGCGACGAGGTCGCGGGCGGGAGCGGTCCCGGGGCGGACGGGGGTGCGCAAGCCGACGTCGTGGTCGTCGGCGCGGGCGTCGCCGGCCTCGCCTGCACCAAGGACCTCGTCGCCGCCGGACTGAGGGTCCGACTGCTGGAGTCCGATGACACCGTGGGCGGCCGGATGCGGACCGACCACGTCGCGGGGTTCACCACCGACCGGGGCTTCCAGGTGTTCAACACCTCCTACCCCCAGGTCAAACGCCGTATCGACCTCCGCGCGCTGCGACTGCGGGCCTTCACCCCCGGTCTGCTGGTGCACACCGACGGCAGGCTGCGCCGGATCACCGATCCCACGCGCCGCCCCGGCCCGAGCCGCGACATGCTGCCCGGCGGGCTGTTCTCGGCCCGCGACCTCGCGGCCCTGGGCCTGCTCTCCGCCCGTGACATGTTCGGGCCGGCCGTCCGCCCGCGCACCCGGCCCGACACCACCACCCGGACCGCCCTGGCCGCCGCGGGCTTCTCGACCCGGGCCGTGGAGACCTTCTTCCGGCCCTTCCTGTCGGGGATCTTCCTGGAGGACCAACTCGACACCTCGGCGCGCTACTTCCACCTGATCTGGCGCAGCATGCTGCGCGGCACGCTGTGCCTGCCCGCGCACGGGATCGGCGCCGTCCCCGAGCAGCTCGCCTCGGGCCTTCCCCGCGGCGTCCTCAGCACCGGCAGCCCGGTCACCTCGCTGACCACCGGCGGCGTGGCGCTCAAGGGCGCCGGGGAGCTGACCGCGCGCGCGGTCGTCGTGGCCACCGGGTCGGCGGCCGCGGCACGGCTCCTCCCCGGGCTCGACCCCGATCGCTCCATGCGTACCGTCACCACCCTCTACCACGCGGTGGAGCGCTCGCCCCTCACGGAACCGACACTCGTGATCGACGCCCGGCGCCGCTTCCTGAACACCTGCGTGCTCACCGAACTCCACCGCGGGTACGCCGCGGACGGCCGCTCGCTCGTGTCGACCTCCGTACTCGGCGCGCCCGGCCCGGCGGAGGAGGCAGCGGTCCTCGCCGCGCTCGGCGAGGTGTACGGCGCGGACACCTCGAACTGGCAGCCCGTCCACCGCGTCACCGTCCGCGACGCGCTTCCCGCCATGCTCCCGTCGCGGGCGCTGTCCCGGACCACCCGGTTCGCCCCGGGCCGCTACGTCTGCGGGGACCACCGGGCGACGGGCTCGCTGCAGGGCGCCCTCGCCTCCGGGACCCGGGCGGCGCGAGAGGTACTCGCCGATCTGCGGCCCGAGGAGGCCCGGGTGCCGGGGGCGACCCGGGCGCAAGGCCCTCCGATGTGACGAGTGACGAGTGGCTGATCGCGCACGAGGCCGCCCGAAGGCAGGCGCGCAGGCACGGCTGGGGATGACCGTGCGGACGCCGACCGGCCCGGAACCGCGGACGGACGGTCCGCGGGGTAGCGGTCGGACCACGCGTGGCACCGGGTGGTGGCCCGTGCGGCGGGCGGCGTGCGGCCCGCGCCATGCACGCACCCCGCCCGGCAGGGGGCCTCGTGCGGGGCCCGGCGGACCCCCGTTGATCTTTAGGCTTGGAACTCGCTATCTGAAACCGAGCGGCGACCCGTAGTAATGGCTTCGCGGCCTGACCGGCCGTACACGACCACAAGGAGCCGTCACATGACTCGCTTTCGCACCACGTGCATGGCCCTCGCCGGCGCAGCGGCGATGTTCGCCCTGACCGCCGCGCCCGCGCACGCCGCTCCCGGCGACGTGACCACCTCGTGCGCGAGCGTCGTCACCCCGACCGGCTTCGTCGACGTCAGCTGGGGCAACAGCATCAGCTGCGGCACACAGAGCTTCAGCCCGAACATCAAGCAGATAAAGCAGCTCACGGGGCTGCCCGTCGGCACCGTGGTCCAGGCCTGCGGTTCCACGTACCAGCCCTTCGGCTGGGTCCAGACCGCCTCGTACTACAGCAGCAGCTGCGTCTACACGTCCAACCCCAGCTTCAACAACAACGCCTGGACGCTCAAGCGCGTTTCCTGATCCGTCCGCTCGGCCGCCCCTCCGGGTGGCCGAGCGGGTCGACGGGGTCGACCGGGTGGGACCGGGGCGGGCCGGATGTCGACGACGGGGCGTCGCTGCCGCCGCGTCGGGCGAGCGGTGATACTGGGGTTCGCGTACGGGAGGCCCCGGGCCGCCCGCAGCGGCAGCGCGCTTTTCCGATGACTGCGAGGGGAGCCGTCCATGACCACGGCGAAGGACCTGTTCATCATCGCCATGGACCCGCAGGCCGCCCGTTCCGTCGGGCAGGGGGACCTGTCGCTCGCCCTCGCGGGCGCCGAGCTGATCGACCTGCTCGGTACGCGGGCCGTCGCCCTGGACGGCGACCGCATCGTGCCGGGCACGCAGCCGGCGCAGGACGACCACCTCCTCGACGAGGCGGCGGCGGCGCTCACCCGCCAGCCGCCGTACGAGCGGGTGGAGGACTGGCTGTGGCGCCGGGGCCGCGACCTCTCGGCCGCCTACCAGCGCGCCCTCGAGGAGGACGGCCAGCTGACGAGCGAACGACGCGGCCGGCTGCCCTTCGGGGCCTCACGCATGGAACTGGTCGACTCGCCCGCCCGCCGACAGGCGCTCAGCCGCCTGGAAGCGGACGAGCCCGTGATCGGCGCGCTCACCGCCGCCGTGGGCATCGAACGCGGCCGGCCCGCGGACGCGCCGGACCCCGACGGCGACCCGTCCCCGGACGACAAGGCGGTGACGACGGTGCTGGCCGTGGTCAACGACGCCGTGATGGAACTGGAAGCCGTACGCCAGAGGCGGTCCATCGAGAAGGCCGCGTTCTCCAACGTCTGGCGCGGGCCGTGACCCGCCGGCCCCGACCCGCGCTGCCGTAACGGCCCCGCCCCGCCGCGCGCGAGCACCCCGTACCCGCCCGAAAGGGTGAATCAGCCCTGAAAAAGGGCGCGGAGCGGCGCCGCACACCGCACTGTGCAGCGAGGCGGATACCGCGCAGGGGGATGCGGCAGGGGCGGGAAGCGGGGTGGGGTCGGATGGACGCGGGTCGACCTGAGGGGCGGCGGCGGGCTTCGTTGCGGGACCGGGCCGGCTATCGGTTCGACCGGACGCTGGCCCGCAGCACCGGGACCCTGATGGGCTGGCTGGTGATCACCTGCCTGGCCGTCGTCGTCCCCGTGAGCACCGTGCTCGTCTGGACGGACCCCGGCTCGCCGCGGTCGCTGTCGGGCCGGCTCACGGCCGCCTGGCGGACCAGCGCCGAGACGCTGCGCCTGGGCGCCGTGACCGGAACGCCGCTGCGCATGGCGCTCGCGGCACTGCTCGGGCTGGTGGCCCTGCTGTGCGTGTCGACGCTGGTCGGGGTGATCACCACGGGACTGGCCGACCGGATGGCCGAGTTGAGCCGCGGTCGGTCGACCGTCCTGGAGCAGGGGCACGTCGTGGTGCTCGGCTGGTCGGACCAGGCGGGCACGGTGGTGAGCGAGCTGGCCGCGGCCCAGGCCCCTGACCGGCCCCGGGCCATCGTGCTGCTCGCCGATCAGGACAAGACCGAGATGGAGCGGGCACTCACCGCGCGGATGGGTCCGCGCACCGGACGTGGCGGACGGACCCGTGTCATCTGCCGGAGCGGGCCCGCGAGTGATCCCGGTGTACTCGCCCTGGTCAGCCCGCAGACGGCGAGCACGGTACTGGTGCTGTCCTCGGGGGAACCGGACGCGGACGCGGAGGTGCTGCGGATCCTGCTGGCGCTGCGCGCGGTCCTCGGCACGGGCGCGGACGGGCCGCCGGTGCTGGCCGCGGTCCGCGAGGACCGGTACCACGCACCGGCGCGGATCGCCGCCGGCCCGCGCGGTACGGTCCTGCGGACCGACACCGTCACGGCCCGCCTGATCGCCCAGTGCGTGGGCCGCCCCGGCCTCTCCCTCGTCCTGCGGGACCTGCTCGACTTCGCCGGGGACGAGTTCCACGTCGTCGACGCGACCCGGTTCCACGGCGGCCCCTTCGGCGCGGCGTTGCTGGGCTACGCGGACTCCTGCGTGGTCGGGCTGCTCACCCCGGAGGGCCGTACGGTGCTGAGCCCGTCGGCCGGGGCCCTCGTCGAGCCGGGGAGCCGCCTGATCGTCCTGTCCCGTGACGAGGACTCGGCGCGGCCGGAGGACTGCGAACACCTCGTCGATCCGTCGGCGGTCAGCACGGCCCCGCCGCCGCCCGAGGAGGCGTCGCGGCTGCTGCTGCTCGGATGGAACCGGCGTGCTCCCCTCGTGGTCGGGCAGCTGCGCCGGACGGCCCGGCCGGGTTCGGTGCTCGACGTGGTCACGGATCTCACCGTGCCCGGCCCCAGGGCGCCGGAGCCGCCGCCGTCCCCGGAGCGGGAGCCGGGTCACGCGACGGCGCGGGAACCGGGACACGAAACGACGCGGGAACCGGGACACGAAACGACGCGGGAACCGGGACACGAAACGACGCGGGAACCGGGACACGAAACGACGTGGGAGCCGGGACATGAAACGACGTGGGAGCCGGGTCACGGCCCGGCGGCCGGTGCGACGGCTGCGCCGCCCCTGGCCGTGCGCTTCCGGTCCGCGCCCCTGTCACGCCCCGAGACGCTGCTGGGCCTCGACCTCTCCCGGTACGACGGCCTGGTCGTCCTCGGCCCCGAACCGGGCGCGGGTCCCGACCGCCCCGACGACTGGACGCTCGTCACCCTGCTGGGACTGCGCCTGCTGGAAGAGCGCACCGCCCGGAAGCTGCGCGTGGTCACCGAACTCACCGACGACCGCAACCGGCCCCTGGCGCCCGTGGACCCCGGCTCCGACGTCATCGTCAGCGGCAACCTGACCGGACTGCTCATGGCGCAGATCGCCCAGAACCGGCACCTCGCGCCCGTGTTCGACGAGCTGTTCTCCGCCGAGGGCAGCACGGTGCGGCTGTGTCCGGCGGGGGCGTACGTACGCCCGGGCAGCGAGGCGAGCTTCGCCACCGTCGTCGCCGCGGCCCGCGCGCGCGGGGAATGCGCCATCGGGTACCGGCTGCACGAGCGGCGCACCGTGTCACCGGACCACGGTCTGCGGCTCAACCCCCACAAGGCCGACCGTCACCTCTGGAGTTCCGAGGACGAGGTGATCGTGGTGTCGGCCGACCCCGCCGGGCACGGCGACCCCGTACGGGGCCGTTCCCGACCGGTCTCGGCGGGTTAGGGCCCTTGGGGGGCACACGGGGACACCGGACGGGTCGCCTGGACGGTGTCGATCTGCCCCCTGCACGCCCACCGGAGCGACTGCGAACACGCGCCCCCGTCACGCCATTTCGGGGATCGGGCGATGCGCCCACGGACCGCTCTGTACGGTGATTCCGGCTGCACAGCGGAGCGGTGCGAGCACCCTGCGCTCCCAAGAGCCCTCCCGTCCTGGTGAGTTCGTCTGAGTTCGTCTGAGTCCGGCCGAGTCCGACCAAGGAGACGACATGAGCACCCACACTCCTCCCGCTCCCTATCCGAGCCTGCTGCGCTGGTTCGGTGGAGACGCGCCGGATACGGACAAGATCGTCGTCGAGCTCGTGGCGATGACGAGGAACGACCACTACGCGCGTCTGCTGTCGGTCCTGGAACTCCTCGACGAGCAGGCGGCCTTCGGCGCGGCCCTGCAGGTGTCCTTCCCGCAGCTCGACGTCCGCTCGCCCGTGTTCCCGGCGCCCGCGCAGCCCTTGCCGAAGCTGGTCCGCCAGACGCTGCGGTCGGCGGGCGCGCACTGCCTCACGTCCATCGCCCTCGGCGAGCCCCGGGACGCCTTCAGTCCCCTCTTCTTCGCGGAGCAGGCCGGCGAACTCCGGTACAAGAAGGCAGTCGTCCACGGGACGGTCCAGGGGCAAGGCGCCCGGTTCCGCGTCGGCGCCCACGGGCGGCTCTACGTCGCGAGTGCCGACCACCCCCTGAAGTGCTGGATACAGAAGGGGGGCGTCGACGCGACGGCCCAGCACATCGTCGGCGTCGTGCCCGGCGGGCAGGCCGGCGGATACACCGCTCTGAGCGCGCTGGGCAGCAGCACCTGGGAGCACACCTTCGACGGAGACCTCACCCGGCCGGAGGGCCTGATCAACGTGATCGCGGCCAGCCAGGCCTTCGGGGCCGTCACGTGGGACGCCTCGTACTGCACCGCCGGCTGGGTCGACTCGCTGATGCCGACCCTCAGCACGCGCGGCACCATCCCCGTTCCCGGAGGGTCGACCAAGATCGGCCAGAACGTCCACTCGTCGACCGTGGTCGGCAGCGCGTGGCTGCCCGGCCTCGACGACGTCGACTGCAAGCAGGACGCGTTCCCCGCCGGCTGGACGGCCGGAGTGAGGGCCTCGCTCTGCCCCAGGGCCGCGGGCCACGCCGACCTCGCGACCATCACGAGGTTCTGCGGGATCTTGAAGCTCGCCGGATTCCGGCAGGAGAAGGACGCGGACCTGGAGGCGCGGATCCGCTACCTCCTCACCCACCACCCCGCCGACAAGGCGACCCTGCGCAAACTCCCCAACATCAACAAGTACTACGGGAAGCTCTTCTGATCCCTCGGCGAGGACCGGCGCTCAGTCGACCTGGAGTTCGCCCATCCGGCTCCAGCCGGCCGCGCCTTCGATGGTCGTGCTGACGATCTCGGGCGTACGGGTGACCAGTGGGCGCATGGTGTCCAGGGCGGCGCGGAAGTGCGCGGAGGTGACGTGCGCCTCCGCGGCGTCGTCCTGGAACGCCTCGACCAGGACGTAGGTGTCCGGCTCCTCCAGGCTGCGGGACCACTCGAACCACAGGTTGCCGGGTTCGGCCCGGGTGGCGCGGGTGAAGGCCGCGACCTTCTCGGGCCACTGGTCGACGTACTCGCGCTTGACGGGGAACTTCACCACAATGAAGATCATTCACTCATTGTAGACACGGGCCGCGGACACGAGCTCCCGGTCCTCGGCGAGGACACCGGCGATGCCCCGCGCGAGACAGGGGATCCGGTGCGCCGGGATCCCGGCGACGTTGAACCGCCCCGAGGCGGTCCCGTAGACGGCGAACCGGCTGCGCAGCCCGTGCATCTGTTCCGGCGTGAGCGGCAGCATCGAGAACATCCCCTTCTGCCGTGCCAGGACGTCCGCCTGAGCGCCCCAGCCCAGGGCGTTCAGGTGCGCGCTCAGCTCGCTCCGGTTGGCAGTGATCCGCTCCCGCATGACGTCCAGCTCGGCCCGCCAGGCGGCCCGCAGCCCGTCGTCCTCGAGGATGGCGGTCACCACCGCGGCGCCGTGCTCCGGCGGCATCGAGTACAGCGTCCGGGCGGCGTTCTGCAGTGCCGTCTCGGCGTGCCGCAGTGACCGGCGGGACGCGCCGAGCACCACGGCGCAGCCCGTCCGGTCGCTGTAGAGGCCGAAGTTCTTCGAGCAGCTGATGGCGAGGAGCATCTCCGGTACCCGCTCCGCGAGCATCCGCGTCGCCGCCAGGTCCGCTTCCAGGCCGTCGCCGAGCCCGTGGTAGGCGAGGTCGACGAACGGAACCCAGCCGGCCCGCCCGGCGAGCGCGGCCAGCGCCTCCCAGGTCGCCGTGTCCGGATCGACTCCGGTGGGGTTGTGGCAGCACCCCTGGAGCAGCACGACGTCGTCACGGCCGGCGGCCCCGAGGTCGTGCAGCATGCCCGCGGTGTCGGCCCGGCCGTGCCCGTCGATCCACCGGTACGTGCGCACCTTCAGGCCGGCGGCCTCCAGGATGGGCTGGTGGTTGACGTAGGCGGGGTCGCTGATCCACACCGTGGTGCCGGGGCGGGTCCGGCAGATCAGATCGGCCAGCAGTCGCAGCGCGCCGCTGCCCGCGACGGTCTGGACCGCCACGGCCCGGTCCGCCGCGCCGCCGGAGCCCAGGACCATCGACAGCATCGCGCGGTTGAAGGCGGTGTTGCCGGAGAGCCCGCGGTACTCCTTGGACTCGGAGCGTTCCGCCAGGCGTATCTCGGCCTCGCGGACGGCGGCCATGACCGGAGTGCCGCCCGTGTGGTCGCGGTAGACGCCGAGGACGAGGTTCAGGCGTTCGGCCCGGCCGTCGGCCTCGAACGCGGCGGTCAGGTCCCAGAGCGGGTCCACGGGCGGCGGAAGGAGGAGCTCAAGCATGTGCGGGACCCTTGGGGAGCGGAGGGGCGTGGTGGCCGGCCCGGGGACCGGAGAGGGGCCGGGAGGACCGCGGCCGGGGGCGCCGGTTGGCGAGGACGACGCCGGCGGTGATGAGGGGCACGCCGACGAGCACGCCGAGCGTCGGGGACTCGTCGAGCAGGGGGACGGCGAGCAGGACGACGGCGACGGGGCTGAGGCTCCCGATCACGGAGCTGCGTTCCGCACCGAGCCTGCGGATGGCGAACGCGTACAGCAGTCCGGCGCACAGGCCCACCCCGAGGCCCTGCACCAGCAGGAACAACAGGATGTCGGAGCCGGCGGCGGACGCCAGGCCGGTGGGGAGCACGCCGGTCAGCACCAGGAGCGCAATCACCGCGAAGGAGGGCAGGCACAGCAGCCCGATCGATCCGACCGGGTCCAGGTCGACCTCCTTCAGGCCGACGGTGTAGAGGGCCCACAGCCCGCTGGCGACGAGGAGGATGCCGGCGCCGGCCAGGGCGTCCGTGTCCAGCGGGACGACGTGGTGCCACACCAGTGCGACCACGCCCACGGCGATCAGACCGAGCCCGGCCGCCTGCGTCCCCCGGGGCGCGCCGCGGCCGCCGGCGATCATGAGCGCGCAGACGAAGAGCGGGACCATCCCGGGGATGAGCGATCCGACGAACGCCGCCGAGGTCAGGGAGCCGCCGTACATCGCGGCGAGGAAGAACGGGATGCCCGCGCCGCAGACGATCTTGGCGGCGGTGGCCGGGCGCACTGCGGCGATGCGCCGGCGGCGGCGCCACAGTGCGGGCGCGAGGACCAGGACCGGGACCCCGAAGCGCAGCAGGGCGGCGTCGGCGGGCCGGAGGGAGGAGGCGCTCAAGGCCCGGGCGCTGAGCGCGAAGGCCGCCCAGATGGCCACGGTCACGAGCAGCGCCGGCATCCCCAGCGCCTGGGGGGAGAGCCGGCCGAGGCCTGCCGCCCCGGTCCGCGGGGGGCTCGCCGGGGCCCCGTCCCGCGGGGGGCTCGTCGCGGGCCCGGTGTTCGTCGTGACCAAGAGGTCCTCCAGCTCAGGGGCCGGATCCGGCCAGGGGCAACGCTAGGGCTTCGTCCGGGGCAGGCGATTGCCAGTTCTGCCCTTCAGGCATAGCTTTGAGGCAGAATCTGCCAAGAATGACCGTCAAGCGGTCGCCGACCGCCGAGGAGTGACCGTGGACGCGGTCGATCTGCACATCATCCGGGCCCTGCAGGCCGACGGAAGGCTGTCCAACCAGGACCTCGCCGACCGGGTCAGGCTCTCCCCGTCGCCCTGCCTGCGCCGGGTGAGGCGGCTGGAGGAAGCGGGTCTCATCCGCGGCTACACGGCGATGGTCGACCAGGTCGGCTTCGGACTCCCCATCACCGTCTTCGTACGGATCCGCCTGGAGCGCCACACGGGGGAGGCGGTCAGGGTGTTCGAGGAGCACGTCGCGCTCATCGAGCACATCCAGGACTGCTACCTGATGGCGGGAAGCAGCGACTACCTCCTCCGGGTCGTCATCGAAAGCCTCCAGGCGTACGAGGCCCTGGTGCGCGACCGGATCCACGCCATTCCCGGGATCGCCTCGATCGAATCGAGTTTCGCGTACGGCAGCGTGAAGCAGTCCAGGATCTACCCGGCTCCCGCTTAAGCCGTCTCTTCCGGGTCCCGCCGTGTCTCGCCGGGTCTCGCCGGGTCTCGCCGGGCCCGCAAGATCCGCAAGAGACGACCCGAGGCCCCGTTCAGTGTTCCGCCGGGTCCGGCAGCGGCTGCTCGGACCAGATGATCTTCCCGTCGGCCGTGTAACGGGTGCCCCACCGGCGGCTGAGCTGAGCCACCAGGAAGAGCCCGCGCCCTCCCTCGTCCGTGGTCGCGGCGTACCGAAGGTGGGGCGAGGTGCTGCTCCCGTCGGAGACCTCGCAGGTCAGCAGCTTGTCGTCGTTCAGCAGCCGGACGCGCACCGGTGCGCTGCCGTGCCGGATGGCGTTCGTGACCAGCTCGCTGAGGACGAGCTCCGTGCCGAAGGCGAGCTCGGACAGGCCCCACTCCTCCAGTTTCGCCACGGCGCGGGCCCGCACCTGCCCGACGGCGCTCGGCTCGAACGGCACGTCCCAGTCGGCGATGCGGTCCGCGCCCAGCGCCCGCGTCCGCGCGACGAGGACGGCCACGTCGTCCCGGGGGTGCACCGGCAGCAGCCCTTTCAGGATCGCCCGACAGGTCTCCTGCGGCCCCCGGTCGGCGTGGGAGAGGGCCGAACGGAGCAGCTCGAGGCCCTCGTCGATGTCCCGGCCCGGGTCCTCGATCAGGCCGTCGGTGTACAGCACCAGCTGCGAGCCCTCGCTCAGGTCCAGCTCGGCCGACTCGAAGGGGAAGCCGCCCAGCCCCAGTGGCGCACCGGGAGGCAGGTCGGGGATCTCGGTCGAGCCGTCCGGGCGCACCACGAAGGGGGGCACGTGCCCCGCGCGGGCCACCGTGCACCGCTGGGTCACCGCGTCGTACACGGCGTACAGGCAGGTCGCTCCGAGCAGTCCGCCGCCGTCGGCGCCGCTCTCCCTGCTCTGGTCGATGTACTGGACGAGGTCGTCGAGACGGGCCAGAAGCTCGTCGGGGGGCAGGTCCAGGGACGAGAAGTTGAGCACGGCCGTGCGCAGCTGGCCCATGGTGGCCGCGGCGTGCAGTCCGTGGCCCACGACGTCGCCCACGACCAGCGCGACACGGCTGCCGGGCAGCGGGATCACGTCGAACCAGTCGCCGCCGACCCCGGCATGGGCGGGCAGGTAGTAGTGAGCCACCTCCACCGCGCTCTGCTCGGGCAGGTCGCGCGGCAGCAGGCTGTGCTGGAGCGCCACGGCCAGGGCGTGCTCGCGGGTGTAGCGGCGGGCGTTGTCGATCGTGACGCCCGCCCGGGCCACGAGCTCCTCGGCGAGCGAGAGGTCCTCCTCGTTGAAGGGCTCCGGTTTCTCCGAGCGCCAGAAGTTGGCCACGCCGAGGACGACGCCACGGGCCGTGAGGGGAGCGGTGATCAGGGAGTGGATCCCGAAGTCGATGATCTCCTGAGCCCGCGGCGGGTCCTGGGCGTGCCAGCCGGGTGCGTCGGTGAGGGCGGCGACCACCTCGGCCCGCCCGCTGCTGAGGCCGCGCGCCTGCGGGGTGGACGGCACGAAGTCGATCAGACGGCCGCGCGGGTAGAGCGGCGCTCCGTCGCGGATGCCGCTGACCCCGGTACGGCGCAGCTCCGCGTCCGGGGTGGGCTCGTCCCCGTGGAGCACGGGCTCGGCCAGGTCCACGGTCACGAAGTCCGCGAAGCGCGGTACGGCGACGTCGGCGAGCTCCTGGGCCGTCCGCTCCACGTCGAGGGTGGTGCCGACGCCGACGCCGGCGTCGTACAGCAGCTTCAGTCGCCTGCGGGCCGCGTCGGCGCGGGTACTGAGGACGCGCATGTCGGTGGTGTCGCGGATGGTGACGGCAGCCCCCTCGGGACCGCCGCCGGCCCGCGTGGGCCGCTGGTTGAACACCAGCAGCCGGTCCCCGGCCTCGTGCACCTCGTCGGTGGCCTCCCGGCCGGACATCAGGAGGTCGCTCACGTGCTGGTCGAGGCCGGGCAGCTCCCGTACGAGGGCCCCTTCGGCATCCGTGGGAAGCCGGAGCAGCCGCTTCGCCTCGTCGTTCGCCAGCAGCAGCCGGCCCGCGCCGTCGGTGATCAGCACCCCCTCGCGGACGGCGTGCAGCACCGCGTCGTGGTGCTCGTACATCCGTGTCATCTCGAGCGGGCCGAGCCCGTGCGTCTGGCGCCGCAGGCGCCTGCTGATCAGTGCCGCGCCGGCTGTGGCCAGTGCGAGGCCGGCCGCGCTCACCCCGAGGATCACCGGGAGCTGCCGGTCGACCACCCCGGCGACGTTCTTCACGGTGAGGCCGGCGGACACCAGTCCCACGACCCGGCCGTCGTCGGAGAAGACCGGCACCACGGCCTGGATCTCGTTGCCGAGCGGACCGTGCACGCTCTCCGTGTACACCTGGCCGGCCAGGGAGGGCGCGATCGTGCCGACGAACCGTTTCCCGATGCGGTCGGGCAGGGGATGGGTGTAGCGGATCCCCTCGGTGTCCATCACCACGATGAAGTCCACCCCGGCGGCCTTGCGGGTCGCCTCGGTGACCGGCTGGAGGAGCGCGGAGGGATCGGGGGAACGGAGGGCCGCGGGCAGCCCGATCGAGTGCGCGAAGGTCTGGGCGACCGCCACGGACCGGGTACGGGCCTCGCGGTCGACGTCGTGGCGGGACTGGAGCACGAGCGCCAGCACCGCTCCGGCGGCGAGCAGCACCACGATCGCCACCTGGAGGACGAATACCTGCCGGGCGACGCTTCGCGGGCGGTTCCCGTTCAGTGACCGCACCGACGTCCCCGGTACGGGTTGCAAGGATGGGTCACGAAATCAGTTGTAGCACTGTCGGCCGCTCGCGGTATGCCGGAAGGACCTCCCACGCCGCCGAACTGGAGCGTCACCCACGTGGCGGAGGCCGTGAACGGCATGGCGCGCACGGCCTCCATGGCGGTGGGCGACCGCCGAGAACGCTGCGGGTGCCGCCGGGGGCCGGCCCCTCGGGTGCCCGCCTGCGAGCCGCCCGGCGCCTCAGCCGACGGAGCCGCCGGACGTGTCGCCGCGGGCCTGATCCAGCACCGGCCGGAGGCCCTTGCCGGTTCGCGTCCGGCGACCGGTGGGGAGGGCGACGTCCTGGCCCGCCCCGGCCCGCCCCGGCCCGCCCCGCCCCGCCCCGGCCGCGGCCGCGGCCCTGGCCCTGGCCCTGGCCCGGTTCTGCCCCGGTTCTGGTTCTGGGCCCCGGTCCCGGCCCGGCCCTGGTCCTGGCCGGGACCGGGGTGGGCGCGGTGACCTCCCGGCTGTCGCCCGCCTCCGCTCGGGCGGCGCGGGCCCGGGCGGGGGGCCGACTCGGGCCTGGTCGCCGGGGCGGTGAGCCGGTCCGTCGCGTGCACGCGGTCACGGCGGTACTGGCGTGACCACGGCGACCTTCGGACCGCTGGGCGCCGTGGGCCTTTGCTCGGCTCGCCGAGATGGCGGGCGCAGGCACCGCACCGCCACCCGGTGGATCTGCCGCACGGGCGGAGTGGTCGTGCTGCTCGCCGTACCGGCGGCCGCGCGCCGCGCCGGAGCGCGCACGCCGAAGCTCAGCCCCCCTCGACGGCCGCGCGCGGCTGGCGGCCGCCCGGGCGGTCATCTCGAGGTGCCCGCTCGCGACGGTGGCCGCCCCGCTGCCGGACCCGCCCGTCCGGTCCGGCCCCACGGGCTACCCGCTGCCTACCGACGTCCCGGGCGCGCACCCGCGTCCGTACGGCCCGCTCGGATCGTTTACGGTCCCCAGGTGCTGCGGGACCGAACGGACCCACCGACGTGGTCGCCCCGGGACCGTCGGCCGGGCACCGCTCGCGGCCTCCGCCGGACCGTTGGCGCCCCGTCGCCCCCCGTCACACGCCTCACGCCTCACGCTCACGCGATCGGGCCGAGCAACCCCTGATGTCAGCTGGGGCGCCTCCGGACCGGCGATCCCCGTCATGGTCATGCCGGGCGGCTGGTACCAGGCGTGCCGGTCGCGGTCTCCCACACGAAGCCGTCGGGGTCGGTGAAGGGGGCTGTGCGGCCGCCGATCACGAGCCGGTGCGAGCCGGTGCCGTCGGGGGAGACGCCGACGTCCTTGGCGAGCGCGCGGTGCCCGTAGAGCGCCAACTTGACGGGGCTCGAACCAGTGTCGAACTCGGTGTACTTGCGGCCGAAGCTCTTCGCCACGGTGAGACCGGCGTCGACGTAGAACCGCTTGCTCGCCGCCATGTCCGCGACTCCGAGCAGGAGCACGATCTCGTCGATCTGCCGGGTGTCCGGGCCGGTGTCCTTCTTCGCCGAGGTCGCCACCTTCCAGATGGTGCCGTCCGGGGACCTCACGACGCCTCCGTAGCCCCAGAACGACTTGGTGACCGGCTTCAGGGCCGTGGCGCCCGCGGCGACGGCGGCCTCGACGAAGCCCTTGACGGTGGCCGGCTGGGAGACCGTGAGGGACAGTGTGAATCCGCGGAACCCGGTCGTGGGTGCGTCCGAGGTGCGCAAACCGATGCGGGTGCCCAGGCCGAAGGCGGCGTTGTGGAAGCTGTCGACGGCGGTGGGATCGGCCACCTCGAGGGTGACGGATGCGAGGGAAGTCATGCCCGTCACGCTAGGCGTGGCCCGGGGCACGGCGCTTCTCGAATCCTGACCGATCCGCCGATCCGCCGATCCGCCGGCCCCGTCTCCGTACGTGTCCTCGTCGTGAACGGGCGCGTCGAGGGCCGCCCGGCCGGCGTCGACGCGCAGGGGAGTCAGCGTTCCGACAGCTCCGACGGGGCTTCCTGCACCACCCAGCCGTTGCCGTCCGGGTCGGTGAAGGTCATGAAGGAGTTCCATGTGTCGCCCTTGCCGTCCTCCCAGCCCTTCTCGCCGACGTGCCGCACCGGCGAGACGTCCACACCCCGTTCCGCCAACTCCTCGCGCGCCGCCCCGATGTCCGTCACGCAGAGCTGCAGGCCGTGCAGTGTGCCGGGGGACATCTGGCGGGCACCGGGTGACGGGGGCATCCCGTGCTCCAGTACGACCGAGCAGCGGGAGCCGGGCGGTGTCAGCTGGATGATGCGGATGCCCGGGGCGACCTCGCTGTCGAGGTCGACCGTGAAGCCGACCTTGTCGGCGTAGAACTCTTTCGCCCGGTCCATGTCGGCGACAGGGATCGGGACCACTTCGAGCGTCCAGTTCATGACGGGCTCCTCGGAACGCGGATCGTGCGGGGACGGTCCACCGTCGCCCACGGGGCGGCGCCGCGCACGCCGAAACGCGGCATGCGAGCGGAGAAGTTGGCGGCGCCGCACCGGTCGTGCCGGTGCGACGCGGTTCCCGTCGGCGTCGGCCGGGCGGGGCATCGGGGGTGTCTTCTCATTCCTCGACGGCTCCGCCGACGGACCGCAGATACCCGCGGAACGTCATGCCGTTCCGCTCGCGTGCGGCGAGGTACTTGTCGAAGCGGACCTGGTCCCGGAGGCTGGTGCCCAGGCGCATCCGGGCGGCTTGATGGCGTTCGGTGTCGCGGATCGTGACGGCCATCTCGGCGATGTCAGCGGCACGGTCGAGGGGCAGGAAGAGCACGCCGTCGTCGTCGCCGAGCACGAAGTCCTCACCGGTGACGGTCGACCCGTCGAACCGTGCGGCGGTGAGCGCGTCGGGATCCTGAGGATCGAGACGCTGGGGGCCGACGGGGAGGGCGCCTTGGCTGAAGACGGGCAGGCCGATGCCGCGCAGCTCGCGGCTGTCGCGATGCAGACCCCAGATAACGATGCCGCCGAGTCCGGCCATCTCGCTCTCGAGCGCGATGAGATCCCCGACGCAAGCCTCGTCCTGGCGCCCGGCGTTGTCGACCACCAGGACGTCACCCGGGTCGGCCTCGTCGATCGCTTCGAGAAAGACGTCCACGCTGCCGTAGTGGCGTGCGGGTCGGGCTCGGCCGACGATGTGCGTGTCCTGCCGGAGCGGGCCGACGCTTGCGGGTGCCTGACGGACGGGAAGCCCCAGACGCACCAGTGCGTCGGCGACATGCGGGGTCGTGAGGTCCACGTAGGTCAGCTGGAGTTTGAGTGCGTCCATCAGTCTCGTTCTCCTCTGGTTCCCGCAGCACGAGGGCATGGGTCCGCCACCGGGAAGTATCGCGCTTCGCGGCGGGCGGGGATAGTCCGCACGGCGTCACCCCTACTGGGCGGGCCTGCGCGTGAGGGGCGGCGCTGTTTTCGGCATCTGCTCGCCGTCGTTCGACTCCGCTCAGCGGGTGATGAGTTCCTGAGTATCTTCTCGGGGAAGTCCCTCCTGGAAAGCGCGCGGTGCATACGGTGAATCGCGCTCAAGATCAATTCCGTAGGGGGACTCCGTGACTGCGCAGCAGGGTCCGGCCTGCCAGGCTCCCGCGGCCGGCTATCCCTCCACGTCAGAGGCCGAGGCGGAGTCAGAGGCCGAGGCTGGTCCGGAGGGGCAGCCCGTCCTGGACCTCCGACACCTCAAGGAATCGGTCGGGGAGGTCCTGTACCAGTTCCTGGCCGGAAAGGCGGGCTCCTCGACCAACGGGGGCCGCCTGCCGAAACCTGGTTCAGCCGCTGCAGGAGTTCATGGCGTCCAGCGGGAAACGCATCCGTCCGGTCCTCGCCATGGTCGGGTGGCACGCGGCCGGAGCCGCTGGCAACCCTGCCACCGCGTACTGCTTGGCCGCTTCACTGGATCGCATGAAATCTGAAATGGCACCGAGAGATCAGCCGGGGTTCGGTGATCGACCTGACCGGTCACCCTCCTGACCGGTCACCGGTCACCGGTCACTGCCGAGGCGCTGATCCTGGATGCGGACGGTCAGGTCGGGCCAGTGTGCGGACCATCGCGCCACATCGCCCGAGGTGCACGGCCACTGCGCACGCAGGATTCCGTCGGGCAGGAAGCGGACGCAGGTCCCCGTGGTCCCGTCGGCCTCGGTGGGCTCCAGATCCGTCACCGGGACGCCGTGCTCATAGCGCTGGGTCCAGGATCCGTTCCGACGGCGGTTGGTATGGATCAGCCACTCGCTCAGCGCTGCGACGACGGACATGCCGCGACGCGGATGTCCGTCCGGAAGCCGTTCCGCCTCCGGGACGTCGAAGAACCGAAGGTCCTTCGTGGCCATGACCGGCTTCTTCACCACCCGGCCGTGCTCGTCGACCCGAGTGTCGGTGCCCCGTCCGTCGTCCTGCACCGACACGGAGCCGTCGCCATGCAGTCTGATCACGCACCGTCCGCCGTCCCGGCTCGCTGCCTCGTCGGCGGCATAGGCAACGACCTCGAGAAGAAGGTGTCCCGGCTCGCCCGGAGCGAACTCCGAAGGTTCCCGGCGGATGTGATCGAGATGGTCCACGTCCACGGTGCCGGCCCAGTCGTGCGTGGTGTTGACCCAAGAAGTGCGTGATCCGTCCATCCGGCAAGTATCCGCTCGGGCTCGCAGGGCGTACTCGCTCGGAGCCGCTGGTCACGGTGATGACCCGGGGTGAAACCGTGTAGCCGGTGCGCTCCCCGCGCCGGTATCGTCCGGTCCCGGTCCCGGACCAGACGAACCGACGAGCTTCCCCCTCCAGAGAGCGATTCACATGACCAGCCAGCGCGCAACGACGACCCTGTGGCGCCCGACCGGCCCCGAGGAGCTGGACCTGGTCCGCGAGCTGAACTGGCGTGCCTGGCCGCCGCGGCTGCCCGAGCAGCCGATCTTCTACCCCGTGCTCAACGAGGACTACGCGATCAAGATCGCGCGGGACTGGAACGTGAAGCACAGCGGTATCGGCTTCGTCACCCGATTCGAGGTCGAGTCGGAGTTCCTGAGTCGCTATCCCGTCCAGCAGGCCGGCGGCCGGACGATCCTCGAGCTGTGGGTTCCGGCTGAGGAACTGGACGAGTTCAACGCGCACTTGGTCGGCGAGATCCAGGTGGTTCACGCCTTCCGCTGAGCCAGGGCGACGTGACGACGGTCAAGCTCGTTCAGGGGACGGGGGTGGTTCCTCGTCCTGACCCATGGGGACAGGACGAGGGCACCTTCGCCGGATCTCAGTCGAGGCAGAACTCGTTGCCCTCGATGTCCTGCATCGGGATGCACGACTCGTTTTCGTCATCGGCGTACAGCGTTTGCACGTGTACGGCGCCGAGCGCGACCAGTCGTGCGCATTCGGCCTCCAGAGTGGCGAGGCGCTCCGCACCCACGAGTCCGGTGCCGACCCGCACGTCGAGGTGCACCCGGTTCTTGACGGCCTTCCCTTCGGGGACACGCTGGAAGTACAGTCGCGGGCCCACCCCTGAGGGATCACTGCAGGCGAACCACGCATCCCGCTCCTCAGGTGACTGCGAGCGCTGGTAATCGTCCCAAGTGGCGAAACCCTCCGGCACTGCCGGTACGACATATCCCAACACCTCGCACCAGAAGCGAGCGAGGCGCTCAGGTTCCGCGCAGTCGAAGGTGACTTGGAACTTCTTGATCGACGTCATCGGCCCACCATAGTGGCGGGTGCTGTTCACCGGGACCCCTTGCCTCCCGGGCTGTCCTGTGACGGCGAGCTCGGTTCGACCGCGGGCGAAGGCGAGCCGCCGGCCACCTCCGCGTCCCGGCGTACGCCCCGGCACACTTCGCGGCTCGCGTCCCGGTCCCGTTCCGCCAGCAACGCGGCGTACTGCGTCAGCCGGGACCGATCGGCGGGGAAGTAGCCGTGCCACGGCTCGGCCAGGGGCAGCCAGGCCGCAGGTTGACCGACTTCCGGCGCCAGTGGGGTGCGTCGGTCGACGACTGCCGCGAAGGTCACGCCCAAGGTGGCCGACCAGCCGGCACGGTAGGAGCGGACGGTCACAGCCGCCGGCTGGGCGAGGAGTTCCGCTTCGATGCCCGTCTCCTCGAGCAGCTCACGGGAGGCCGCTTCGCGAGGTGTCTCGCCCCTGTCGACCTTGCCCCCGGGCGAGACCCATCCTCGCCAACGATGGCTGACCAACAAGACGTGCGTGAGCTCGGTGTCGAAGACCCAGACCTCGGCCGCCAGAGGCCCGAGCGTGGTGACATCGGCCCGGCGCAGCCACTCGCCGGCGTTGTCGTACTCCGTGACGGCCCGGCGAACATCCGAAGCGGCAGCTTCCAGGGTGCGTCGTGCGGTGATGTGGTGAGACCGAGTCATCCCAGGAAGGTACGCCGAGCCACCGACAGTCGATCACGCGCGAAGCCCGCCGCTGACGGCCCCGCTCGGCCTTCGGTGCTCCCCGCACACCCGCTGGGGCCGGAGCAACGGCCGGGAGGGTGTAGGGAACCCGGTGTGTTGAACGTGTTCAAACGCTCTGGCAGTATGGCGGCACGAGACCGCTCAGCGGGAACCGTGAATCCACGGGTGCTCCTCTTTCCGGTTGCCGTCAGACGCGGAGGTCAGTACGACATGGTCCTAGCCCTTCTCCTCTTCGTAGCTGTGGGTTTTCTGGTGGCCGTCACGCCGGGCGCGGTCCTCGGGTACTTCGTCGTCGCCGTGAGCAGGAGGCGTCCTCTGGGCGTCAGAGTCGCTCTGCTGCTGGGCTGCGGGGTGGCCTTGTCGCTGGCGTGGCTGGTCCGGACAAGCGCGACGGGCGTCGTGGAGTTGGATATTCCTGTCGCGGTGCTCCCGTTCGTTGCGACACTCGTGTCGGGGTTCTCGTTCCTTTCGCACCAAACCCACCAGCGACGCGCACTCCAGGCCCCGCCCGTGGTGTGGCCCGGCTGGGCCCCAGCCGCGGACGCCAAGTAGCCGAGCGCCGCGCGACGAATCGAGCCGCGGGCCGGGCCTGCCGCGGCCGGGTGCGGCGCTTCCGGCCGCACGAGGCGCGTGACGCGGAGGGTGTTCGAGCGGGGCGTCATGACACGGTGGCGGGCGGCGGCGTCCAGGGGCGGATGCGGGGAGCCGCACTGGAGATGCCGTAGTCCTTCTTCAGCGTGTCGGGGATGGCGTAGTGCATGACCCGTCCACGGGTGAGGGAGGACAGCTCGAGAGTGGCGGTGAGGTGGCCGAGGCGGTCCAGGGCCCAGGCCCCGAGCGGGGAGCGGTCCTCGATGGTCTCCAGGACGTTGAGGAGGTGGGGAACGGCCTTGACGACGGTGTCCCACGGGGTGCGGGGCACGTGGAGCCACGTGGCGCACGTGTCCCCGATGAGGTGACGGATGAGGGCGGAGACGAGCGGATCGAAGAGGGTGCCGGGCACCACTTCCTCGTAGAGGTCGATCAGCTGACGGGTCAGGTGCGCGCCCTCCTCGGAAGGGCCCATGTGCCGGACCATGTACAGGTCGAGGAACCGGCGGGCCTCCTCGAGGGTCGCGGGTACGGCCTCCTGGTCGACGCCGAGCATGGCGCCGACGACGCGCCATGCGTAGTAGTAGGCCTCCGCGCCTTCCGTCGACATGTGGATTCCGAGGCGGTGCAGGCTGTCCAGGACGAGGAGGGAGAAGAACATCTGGCCGCCGATCATGTCCTCCTGGCAGATCGGCGTCCCGAGGGCTTCGACGTCCCAGCGGTTCTCTTCCCGGAGGTGATGGCGGATGGAAGCGTGCAGCAGGCGGACCTTCTGGACGGCGGGGACGAAGCGGCTGCCGGCCTCGAAGGCGTCGGGCCGCATCAGGTAGAGGGTGAACTGGCCGGTCTCCGCCATCCGTTTGGAGGGGTACTTCAGCCCGTGAGCGGCCGACAGCAGCTTTGCCACGTGCGGAACGAGGTAGCACGCGGGCATGGAGGCGAAGGACAGCGCGGTGGAGATGTGCACGTTGTTGTCGATGAAGAACAGACGGGCCCTCTCCATCTCCTCCCAGTCGACCCACGCCGGCGGAACGCTGGTGGCCTCGAGGTACGCGCGCGCGACGTCGGGCAGCCCCTCCGGCAGAGGAGCTCCGGCGGTGGAGACGTAGCGCATCAGGGCGTTGAACTTCCCCACCTCCCCGCGCTCGAAGAGCGTGGCGACGGTGGCGTCGGCCAGTTCGTCACCGGCTCGCCGCAGCGCGGCCATCGATGCCTCGGTGTAGTTCATGGCGGGGCTCCCTCGTCCAACGGGTCGTCTGCGGCAGGCGTGCGGTGGCGGGCCGGGCCGCCCTGGGGCGGCTGCTGGTCACCCCCGTGCGCGGGTCAGGACAGCCGGACCGCGGCCGACCGGGTCAGCGCGGTCAGGGCGCGGGTGGCGTGCGCCGGCAGGTCCATCTCGTGCAGGGCCCCGAGCGCTTCCTCGACGCGCGCGCCGATCATGTCCTCGACGCGGTCGGGTGCCCTCAGGCGTCGCATCACCTCGCGGACCGCCTCCACACCCCGTCCGTCCAGGTCCTGCCGGCCCAGCAAGGTGCCCAGCAACTCTCGTTCGCCCTCGTCGGCCAGACGCCACGTCTCGGCCAGCAGGGCCGTGGGCCGCCGGCCGCGCAGGTCATCGGCGCTGTCCTTTCCGGTGCGTCCCGGGTCCCCGAAGAGGCCGAGCAGGTCGTCCCTGAGCTGGAACGCCTCGCCCAGTGGCAGCCCGTACCGGGAGTAGCCCTCGCGCAGCCGCGCGCCTGCCCCGGCCAGGGCTCCGCCTATCAACAGGGGCTGCTCGACGGTGTACTTGGCGGTCTTGTAGCGGATCACCTTCAACGACACCGCGATGTCCGGACGCTCGCCGGTACTCAGGAGCTCCAGACATTCGCCCGCGATCAACTCCCGCGCCATCACCGCCCATAAGGGCCGCGCCCGGGCCACGTACGCGGCGGGGAGACCGCTGTTGGTGAACAGCTGCCCGGCCAGTGACATCAGCAGGTCGCCGACCAGGAGGGCGAGGGAACGTGCGGTGGCGTCCGCCCCCGGGCGCCGCTCCACGGCACCGCGCAGGACGGTGTGGGCCGTGGGGCGGCCGTGCCTCAGCGGGCTGTCGTCGATGAGGTCGTCGTGCACGATCGCGGCGGCGTGCACCAGTTCCATGGAGGCCGCCGCCCGCACCAACGCGTCACTGTCCGGCTGTCCCACCGCGCGCCAACCCCAGTAGCAGAACGCCGCACGCATCCGCTTGCCCTCCGCGACCGCTGCCTCCAACTGGTCGGCCACCGGCCCGAGAACGGGATCGATCGCGGTGAACTCGTCGGCCTCCCGCGCGACGAACCGGTGGAGGACCTCGTCGATGCGGGCCTTGAACGCCGCCGGTTCCCACCGGTCAGACGTCATCGCGGGTCTTCCGGGCGAGGGTGTGCCGAGCGAGGGTCTCCAAGTAGGCCGGCTGCACGGTCGCGTACCGGTCCAGGACCAGGCGTCCCCGCGCCACGAGGTCGTGCTCGGCCTCCGCCGCCAGCTCCGCGGCATCCGAACGGCGCAGCAGCCCGCGCACCGTCCCCAGGGCCGAACCGATCGCACTCACCGTCAGATCGGCGAGCCCGGCCGCGAGCAGCAGCACCTGATCGTCCGAACCGTCACGCCGTCCCGCTTCCCGCGCCATTCCGTCCCCCGCCCCCGCATGTCCGGCCGGCGTCGGTCACACGCCGTCCTTGCGAGCATCGCGGTCCGGCGGGCGGGGGAGCGGAAGAACTCACGATCGAGTGATCACCTCGCTCAACCGTACGCATCGCCCGCCGCGGCGGTTCCTGGTCGGTGCGCTTTGGGGGCGGGGGTGGGGTCTTGCTACGGAACCGACGTCAGCGGCCGGCCGGGCGGCCGATCGCGAGGGCCGTGCGGCCGCGATCGCGCGGGTCTCCCGCCGCCGGCCACGTGCCGGCGCGCCGGCCGGGCCCGGGACTTCCGGGTCCGGCCGGCGCGCGTTCGAGCTCACATGCCCACGCCCGTCGTGCGCGCGTGCCGGTCGTACCGACGTGCCGGGCACACGGTCACGGTCGGACTTCGGCACCCGCGGGGTGGTCAGCGGCGCAGCTTCAGGCGGTGTACCCCGCCGTCGACCGCGCCGACGTAGAGCGTGCGGCCGTCGGGGGCGGCGGCCAGTTTGGTGGTGTCGGTGTTCTGCAGACCGCTCGAGATGTTCTCCCACGTGAGGCCGTTGTCGGTGCTGCGCAGTACCCCCCGGCCGCCCTGGACGAGTCCGGAGGCCTTCGAGCTGGCGGTGGCCGCGTACAGCGCTCCGCCGACCCGCAGGAGGTCCGAGACGTGGACCGCGAGCGGGCCGGTGTCCGCGGTGCGGAAGGTCCGGCCGTCATCGGTGCTGACCCGGACGGACGAACCGCCGACGACCAGGCGTCGGCCGTCCATCACGATGGCGGAGACGGGGCCCTCGGCGACCTTGGTCTTGGTGACGCCGCCGTCGTCCGAGCGGTAGAGGCCCGAGGCGTTGCCGAGCCAGATGCGCCGCGGGTCGCGCGGGTCACCGGCCATGACGTCGAAGGACTTCTCGTGGAAGAGGTTCTTCCACGTCGTGCCGCCGTCGGACGTCGTGAACAGCCCGTCGCCGAGGATGCTCCTGAAGCTGATCGTCACCCGGTCCGGGTCGGCCGGGTGGACGAGCATCGAGGTCGGAACCTCCGACGACGTGCCCTTCACCTGCCAGGTCCGGCCGGCGTCACCGCTGCGGGATACCTCGAAGAGGCCGGTCGCGGTGCGCCGGACCTGCCACACCACCTTGGTGTCCTTGGGCGAGACGGCGATGTGCGAGGTGAGGCGACCGGTCCTGCCCTCCGCGCCGGACTGGCCCCACTCGGGGCCGGCGACGGGGATCGCGGTGCGGTAGGTGCCGCTGACCGTTCCGGCGAGGAGCTGGTCGCCGCTGGCCGCGAGGGCGAGGGTGGTGAGGCCCTGGACGCCGATCCTGCGGTAACCGGTGCCGTCGGCCGAGCCGCGGTACAGGCCGTCCTGTTCGCTGGACACGGTCACCGAGCCGTCGGCCCAGCGGTCGTAGTCCATCGCGATGGCGGCCTTCGAGGGGGCGGGCACGGGCTTCCAGGTCCTGCCGTGGTCACGGCTCACCTGCCCGGCGCCGAACAGCGCGCGCAGGTACAGGTCGCCGCCGGAGGCGGACAGTCCGTTGCCGCCCTCCGGCAGGGGCAGCACGGTGGACCAGGTGCGGCCCTTGTCGTAGGAGCCGCGGATGCCCGTACCGGGGACGTAGGCCACCACGACGGTGGAGTCGGCCGCGAGGCCGCGGATGGTGTTCACCGGCTCGTCGAGGACGAGGTGCGCCGAACCGGGGTCACCCTTGCCGACGCCGTCGATCCGCCAGACGCCGTCGAAGGTCGCCAGGTACAGGGTGTCGCCGACGAGGGTGGCGTCGCGGACGTCACCGTTCACGCCGGTGGGGTACGTCGCCCAGCTGTCGCCGGCGTCCGTGCTGACCAGCAGCGTGCCGTCGACCACCGCGGCGAGGGTACGGGTCTGCTCGTCCGCGACGAACTCGTCGATGTGCGCGTCGGGCACGTCGAGCTTGCGCCAGGTACGGCCGTTGTCGTCGGTGCGCAGGATCGTGCCCCGGCGGGTGGGGTCGGCGTCCGTGTTCACGGCGTACCACCAGCGGTCGGGGCGGCGGGCGTCGACCACGACCGCTCCGGTGCCGTTGCCGTCGGCGATCGGCAGCCGGCCCACCTGGCGCCAGTTGGCGCCGCCGTCGGTGGTCAGCCAGGGGGCGGCCTTGCGGAACTGCGTCACGACGGCCTGCTTCGGCCGGGCGGGTGAGAGTGCGACGTGACCGGCCTCGCTGTTCGGGCCGATGGGCTCCCAGCGGTCGCCGCGGCTGCCGACGGGGGTGACCTCGAAGGCGCCGTTCCCGGTGATCCGCCGGCCGTCGGTGGTCGTGGCCCGCACGGCCAGCTGGTAGGCGCCGGCCGCCTTCCCGGTCACGTCGGCCTGGTAGTAGCCGGCCCCGTTCATGGTGGTGCGCAGCGTGAAGGCCTTGCCGCGCGGCGGCGTGACGGTGATCTCCGGCGGCGCGTTCAGGGCGGCCGGGGCGGCGACGTGCACGGTGGAGCGGCCGTCGCTGGGGTCGGGGGACGCCTGGACGACCAGGTGCCGGACGACGAGCAGGTACGGCACGCGCAGGGCCGGGCCGCGCGCGGGGGTGGCCGTGATCTGGCCGCTGATCTCCGTGTCGGTGGCCGGGCGGTCGGCGCGCAGGGTGACGGAGACGGACGTGGACCCGCCGGCGGGCACGGTGACCAGCGCCGGGGACACGGTGGCGGGCCCGGTGCTGCCGAGGTTGACGGTCAGCGGTTCCTTGCCGGGGTTGGCCAGGCGCACCTGGGCGCTCCCGCGGACGGTCCTGTCCGCCAGGTCGGCGAGGCCGAACGACACGGTCGTCGGGGAGGCGCTGAGGGTGGCCGACGCCGCGGCGGCCACGTCGAGCCGTCCGCCGCCCTGGACGGTGGGGGAGGAGCCGGCGAGCTGCTTCGCGGTGCCGACCAGTGCGGATCTGATCCCCTCGGGGTCCTGGTCCGGGCGCAGTTGGCGCAGCAGCGCGGCGGCTCCGGCGACGTGCGGGCTCGCCATCGAGGTGCCCGACATGCGGTAGACGCCGGGCTCGTACATCGAGGTGGGGATCGCGGAGCGGATCTCCACGCCGGGTGCGACCAGGTCGGGCTTGAGGCCGAAGCCGGTGCCCGGTCCGCGCGACGAGAACGAGGCGATCTCGTCGGTGGAGTCGGTACCGCGCAGGGTGACGGACACGCTGCCGGCGGCCAGTTCACGGCTCAGCTGGGCGTACTGGGTCGCGTCGATGCCCATGACGACCAGGCGGTCCATGCGCAGCGAGTCGCCGGAGGCGGCGGTCCGGCTGAGGTCGGGGTGGGCGGGGGTCGCCGTGGCCTCGACCGTCCCGGGGGTGGCGGCGAGCACGGGCCCGTCGTGGGCCGGGAGGCCGCCGAGCACGGCCAGCGCGCCGCGCTTCTCGGCCTCGCGCGCCCAGTCGACGTCGCCCTGGCTCAGGACCTCCGCACTGGGCGGGACGAGGATGTCGGCCCGCAGGATCTTGCCCCGTACGTCACCGACCCGGTTCCAGTCCTCGGCGGTGCCCGCGCCGACGTCCACGAGCGGGGCGGTGACCGGTTCCCGGGGCGGGTTCGCGGACAGGATGCCCCGGTACGTCTGGATCAGCTCGGGGTCCTTGCGGCCCGCCAGGTACGCGCTGGGCACCCGCAGCCCGCTGGTGGAGGCGCCGACCGCGATGACGCCCTCGGCCGACGCCGGCGAGTTGACGGTGCCGCTGCCGGGCCCGTCGTTGCCCGCCGCCGCGACGACGACCACTCCGGCCCGCACGGCGGCGGTCGCCGCGCGGCCCAGCGGGTCGGTGCCGTCACCGGGGCCGCCGAGGCTCATGTTGATGACGTCGGCCGGGTAGGGGTTGGCCGGGTCGGCCGCCGCCTCGATGCCGGCGATGATGTCGGAGGTGTAGCCGCTGCCGTCAGCGCCGGTGACCTTGTAGGCCAGCAGGAGCGCGTCGGGCGCCATGCCGGTGACGCCTCCCTTCGTGGCCGCCCTGCCCGCGATGATGCCCGCGACGTGGGTGCCGTGACCGTTGTCGTCCATCGGGTCGTCGTCGCCGTTGGCGAAGTCGAATCCGCCCACGACCTTGTGGCCCTTGCCGAAACCGCCGCCGAGGTCGGGGTGGCTGTAGTCCACACCGCTGTCCAGGACCGCCACGACGGTGCCCTTGCCGGTGGCCTTCACCCCGGCCGGGTCCTCGCGCTTCCAGACCTCGGGTGCGCCGGTCAGCGGCACGCTGGTGTCCGTACGCACCTGGATCCGGGTGTCGGGGCGGACGGCGGTGACGCCCGGCAGCGCGGCCAGCCGCGCCGTCTCGGAGGCGGGCACCGTCATGGCCACGGCGTTGACGAGCAGGCCGAGTCGGCGGGGCGAGGCGGGGTGCAGTCCCGCTGTCCGCACCGCCCCGACGAAGGCGTCCTGACGTTCCGCCAGGGCCCGCCGGGCGTCGCCGACGGCGGAGGCGGTGCCGGCGGCCAGGGAGGTGAGCGAGCCGCCCGGGGCGGCTGCGACGGCGGCGTCCCCGGACAGTTCGACGATGACCCGCTGGTTCGGGTCGGGTGACTTCGCGGTCGCGGTGCCGGGTATCGCGGTGAGCGTTCCGGCGAGCGCGATGGTGGTGACCGTGACGGCCACCAGGCGTCGGATTCTTCGTGGGTTCTTGGCCATGGGTAGAAGTCCTAGTGCCGAAGTCACTCTCCGTACAACAGATCCTGACGGCCCATTGCTGCCGGTGGCACAAGTGGGCCAGTATCCGCATATGACGAACGAGCTCACCGCCGCAGGGATCGATCCGTTCGACGAGAGTGTCTACCGGGCCGTGCTGACCCGGCGTACGGCGGTCCCGGCCGAGCTCGCCGCCGACCTTGGCTGCACCCCTCTCCGTGCCGCCAGGGCGCTGGACCGGTTGCGCGACCACGGCCTGGTCGGGCGGCTCGCGGGCGTCCGCCGCCGGTACGCGGCGATCGAGCCGGGAGCCGCGGTCGAGTCCCTGGTACGGGCCAGGGCCGAGGAGTTGGACCGGGTCCGATCGGCGGCCGGCGAGCTGTCCCGCCTCTTCGCGGCCGCCCAGGCCGGCACCGCCGGGGAGGACGAGGTGGAGATCGCGACCGGCCGCGAGGCGCTCGGCCGCTGGTTCGTCCGCCTCCAGCAGGAGGCGCGCGAGGACGTCATGACCCTGGACCGGCCGCCGTACGCACTGACCACCTCCAACCCGGTGGAGAGCACGGCGCTGGGGCGCGGCGTGCGCTACCGCGCGGTCTACGCCCCCGAGGCGCTGGAGTGGCCGGGGGTGCTCGAGGACATCCGCGGACTCGTGCGGCGCGGCGAGCAGGCCCGGGTGATGCCGGGCCTGCGGATCAAACTGGCCATCGCGGACCGCCGGCTGGCGCTGATGCCGCTCTCCCTGGACCTCGACGGCGTGCGCGCCGCGGTCATCCGCCCTTCCGCCCTGCTGGACGCCCTCACCGACTACTGGGAGCTGTGCTGGAAACAGGCCCTGCCGCTCGACGTCCCCGCCGAGGACCCGCTCGGCGAGGAGGACCGCCTGGTGCTCACCCTGCTGGTCAGCGGCCTCAAGGACGAGGCCATAGCCCGCCAGCTCGGCTGGTCGGTCCGCACCATGCGCCGGCGCATGAGCCACCTCCACGAACTCCTGGGAGCGGTGAACCGTTTCCAGGCCGGCGTGGTCGCGGCCCGCCGCGGCTGGATCTGACCCGCCACCGGACGGCGCGGACCCGTCTGACGGCCCTCGCCGGCCTGGTGCCCTAACGCACCACGCGGTAGCGGAGGTGGACGACCTTCGAGCTGAAGGTGCGGGTTTCTAGGAGTTCGAGGTCCACCCGGCTCTCGCGCCGGGGAAAGAACGCAATGCCGCCGCCGACGAGCACCGGGTAGACCCTGGGCCGGTACTCGTCGATCAGACCCAGCGCGGCCGCCTCCGCGGCGAGCGTCGCACCGCCGATCGCGATGTCGCCCCTCCCCGGCTCGGCCCGCAACCGATCGATCTCCGCCGCAAGCCCGCCGGAAGCCAGGCGGGCACTGCCCTGAACCGTGGACAGCGTGGTCGAGAACACCACCTTCGGGAGCGGCTTCCAGATCGCGGCCCACTCGAGCATCGGCGCGTCGAGCGAGGGGCCTGGTCGGCGGTCTCCCAGTACAGCATCGTCTCGTAGAGCCGTCGGCCCATCAGATGGACGCCGACCTGACGGAACTCGTCGGTGACGAAGCGGAGGACCTCCTCGTCGGGAGGCGTCCAGTCGAAGCCGCCGTCCGGCCCGACGATGTAGCCGTCAAGTGAGACGCCCATCGAATAGGTCACCCTGCGCATCAGACGTCCTCCTCGGTAACGGCTTCGACGGTACGACCGCCGGACACCGCCGGACACCGCCGGACGCGTCACGGCCCGCGCGTTCGACTCATCGTCCCCCTGCTGCACCCCGCATCCGGCCACCGCCGCTTCCCGCGCGCCGATGGCCGGATGTGCCAGATCCTCGTCATTGCGGCCGTCCCGGCTGGGGCGTGATGATCAGCGCATGCCCGCAACGCACAGAGTCGTCATCGCCGCCTTCCCGGGGGTGGAACTGTTGGACGTCACCGGTCCGGCCGAGGTGTTCTCCGTCGCCTCCCGCGTCCTCGGCGGCGACCGGCCCGGCTACCAGGTGCGGATCGCGACAGCCGACGGCGGCGAACTGCCGACCGCCGGCGGTGTCCGGCTGCTCGCCGACCTGCTCTTGGACGAGGTGGACGACCACGTCGGCACCCTGCTCGTCGCCGGTGCCATCGACCTCGCCGACGGCGCGGTGGAGCCGGTGGTCGACGCCCGGGTCACCGCCTGGTTGCGGCGGGCCGCACCGCGCGCCCGCAGGACGGGTTCGATCTGCGCCGGCGCCCACCTGCTGGCCGCGGCCGGGCTGCTCGACGGCAGACGGGCCACGACGCACTGGCTGACCGCCGCCCGGCTGGCCGCCGAGCATCCGCGTGTCACCGTCGACCCGGACCCGATCTTCATCCGGTCCGGACCGGTGTGGACCTGCGCCGGCGTGACCTCGGGGATGGACATGGCGCTCGCCATGGTCGCCGAGGACCACGGCCGGGCCGTGGCCCTGGCCACCGCCCGCATGATGGTCATGTACGTCAAACGCTCCGGCGGGCAGAGCCAGTTCAGCGTGCCTCTCTCCGTCCAGGACGAGGCTCCCGCAGCCGACCGGATCGCCGAGCTGCGACGGTGGATCGCGGATCACCTCACCGATGACCTCTCCGCCGAAGTCCTCGCCGAGCGGCTGCACTTGAGCGTGCGGCACTTCACGCGCGTGTTCCGCCGGAGCACCGGCACCACGCCTGCCGCCTACGTGGAGGCCATCCGCCTCGAGACCGCCCGGCGGCTGCTGGAGGAGAGCGAGCACAGCCTGCAGGAGACCGCCGCGGTCAGCGGTCTGGGGTCGGTGGACACCCTGCACCGCTCCTTCCAGAGAAGGCTCGGAACCACCCCCGCGGAGTACCGCCGCCGCTTCCGGTAGCCGTCCCCGCCACCGCGCGCCGTCATCAACCGCCGTCCGGCGGTCATCAGGCGTGCCCGCACACGGGCCGCCACGACACCCTGGAGCACGCCATGTCCCGTACGAAGGTCCTCCCCGTCCCGGTCCTGGGACGGCACGCCGTCAACGCCTACGTGCTGCTGGGCCGCCGACCGGTGATCGTCGACTCCGGGACGCCCGGCAGCGGCCGGCGCATCATCGACCGGGTCACGGAGTACGGGGTGGACCCTGCCGACGTCTCCCTGATCGTCATCACCCACGGCCACATCGACCACTTCGGTTCCGCCGCCGAACTCCACCGCCTCACCGGCGCGCCCGTCGCCGCCCACGTCGCCGACCTCGGACCGTACCGCTCCGGCCGCGCCCGCGAACCGTACCGGCCGACCGGGCCGATGGGCCGCGTCATGGCCCGCCGCAAGGAACTCCACGTCCAGGCAGAACCGTTCGAACCCGACGTGCTCATCAGCGGTGAGACCAGCCTGGAGGACTTCGGTGTCGCGGGACGCATCATGCCCACCCCCGGGCACACGGCGGGCTCCGTCTGCGTCCTCACCGACGAGGGCGACCTCGTCGCCGGCGACCTGGTCGCCAACTCCTTCATGGGCCTCATCCCCGGAAAGCCCGCCAACCCGCCCTTCCACGACGACCCGGTCGGCAACCTCGCCAGCCTCCGGGCGATGCTCGACCTCGACCCCGCCACCCTGCACGTCGGCCACGGCACCCCCCTGCGACCCGGCCGGGTACGGCGATGGGCGCGACGCGAACACCGCCGCCTGGCCCGGCTCGAGGCAGCCGGCCGCCTCGCCGCGCCCGCGACGCGGGACCGGCCCTGAGCACGCGGCTCCAGCAGTGCGGCGGGCAACCCCGCGCCCATGGCCCGCACGCACCTGAAACCGCTGCTACAGAGGCGCCCCGCGCCACTTCCACGAGGTGACCCGGTCACGGCCCGGCAGGTCGGCGCGGCCGGTGGACCACAGCAGGACGGCCCATCGGTCCTCGTCGGCCGGAGCCTCGGGGAAGAGCCGGGCCAGCACCCGGTCGCACAGATCCGCCGGGGGCGCCCAGGACAGGGACAGGCCCTCCGCGACGTCGTGGGTGTGTACGAGGGTCTCCACGATGCCCATCGCGGCGAAGCCCTCCGGGTCGGAGATCCCGTACGAGTGGTAGGAGCGCAGGTCCGGAGCGGCCGTACGCACCATCGCCGCCAGCAGAGCGCCGCTCGCCTCCAGCGTCCGCAGCAGCCCGGCGGGGCCGGCCGCGGCGTCGGCGAAGATCGCGTTCGACGGGCCGCCCTCGCGCGCGGGAGCCCACCGGTAGGGCACCGGGCCGTCGAGCGGCGGCTTGCGCGGGCCCAGCTGGACCGCGTACGCGAAGAGGTCGTCGCTCAGATGCTCGACGGTCTCCCAGCAGTTCCACTCCAGGTTCCCGGCCGGCACCGCCCAGTCGCCGGTCGGGAACTCTCCGAGCGTGTCGACCGCCAGGCGTACGGCGGTGGTCACGTCGTCCGCGGTGACGGGGAGCCGGGTCCCGCTCAGCGCCGCACGCTCGGCGGCACTGCACTCCACACAGAACTCGTTGCCCTCGGGATCGGCCAATGTCACCCATCCCCGCCCATTGGGCTTGCGGTGGTCGGCGAAGAGGGTGGCGCCGAGGGCGAGCAGGCGCTCGACCTCCTCGTCGCGGGTGCGGCCGTCCGGCATCACGTCGAGGTGCAGGCGGTTCTTGACGCCCTTGGCCTCGGGCACCGTGACGAAGAGCAGGGCCGCGCGGGGTGTCTCGACGAGGGCCTCGGGATCACCGGGCGCGTCGTCGTCGGACAGGGAGGCGCCGAGTGCCTGGGCCCAGAAGCCGGCGAGCTTGTAGGCGTCGGCGCAGTCGATGGTCACATGGTGCACGAGAGAAGTCATGACCCTCACTGTCTCCGCCAAGTAGCCCTCGGGTCCAGCGGGTTATGACGGGGGGGCGAGGGGACTGGGAAGAAGGGCCCGCACCGACCCGAGGGCGTACGGAGCCGGAGGCTAGGCTCCGAGCATGACTGAGCAGTGGTACGTCCTCATCGAAGAGGACACCCGTGTGACGCGACAGGCCGACGGCGTCAAGCTGCAACTGCACCGCTGGACCCTGGTGGCCCGGCACTCCATCAGCGGCACGCAGGCACAGGCGCTTGCCGCGGCCGAGGACGCGGCCCTGCACTACGTGCCGGCCGTCCTGGCCCGCCATGCACGACCGGGTGACACGCCGGCCCGCGACGCCTTCCTCACCTCCGACGGTGCCTGGCTGGTCTGGCTCAAGCAACACCACCGCGAGTGCCACATACGCGTGACCGCCGCCCGTCTCGTGCACACGCGGGAGGAGGAGCAGAGCCCACCGAAGACCCTCAGGGAAAAGATCCGCCATGCTCTGGACGGCCCTGAGCCCGCCGAGGCCCAGTGGGCGCCCAAGGCCTGAACGGCGTCCTGGGCGCCAGTCGCTCGACACCGGGGGTGGCGTGTATCGCGAAGGTATCAACAAGCGCATACGCCACCTCCTCGGCAGGGCCCGGCTCCCCGCGCTGCCATGGACAGGACCTCGACCGGGGAACCTCACTCAGCAGAAGCTTTGCCGGCCCGGAACGCCGCCAGGTTCGCCGCGGAGTCCCCCGTCCAGGGATGGTCCGGTCCGAGGATCCGACCGCGTTGCTCCACGACCGCCTCCATGTGCGTGATCGCCTCGGGGAAGGCCCCGGTGCCCGCGAGGGCCAGCGCGAAGAGGGACCGGGAGGCAAGAGTGACCTGGTAGTCCGGCCCGTAGCGGCGCTCCGCCGTCGTGAACGCCCGGCGGGCGAAAGGAAGTGCCTCGGCCGGCCGGCCCGCGTAGTACAGGGCGTTCGCGTAGTTGACCTCCGCTCCCATGGTGATCGTGTGGTCCGGCCCCATGGTGTCGCTGCATTCGCGGATCAAGGTCGCCGCATCCTCGATCTCCCGGACCAGGGCCGGGCCGCGCAGGAACTCCAGCATGAGGTAGCGCGACCGCAGAGTCATCGGGTGCACCGGCCCCAGGACCTCGATCCGGGACTCGAGGGCTCGTCGCATCAGCACTGCGCCTTCCGCCTCTCGCCCGTCCACCAGGAGGACGAGCGACAGGACCACGCAGCTCTCGAGTGTGTCGGGGGCCGTCGGGCCGAAGAGGCGCTCGCAGTCGGCGAGGGTCCGCCGCGCGAGTGTCTCCGCTTCCCCGTAGCGGCCGAGCCTGCGCAGGGTTCGGGCCACGCGCTGACGCAACCGCAGGACCAGCGGATGTTCGTCGCCCAGCCGTGTCCGCGCGAGGTCCACCGCCTGCTCCCCGACAGCCAGTGCGGAGGCGGAATCCCCCGACCGGTGAAGGTTGACGGCGAGCCGCAGCGCGCACTCCGTCGCCGACTCGGCCACCGGGCGGTCCGTGTCGTCGCCTGTCGGTATCCGTCGGAGCAGCGCCAGCACGTGAGGGGCCAGCGGCCGGAACGGGGCTGCCTTGATGCCGCGCTCGGGTATCTCGGGCAGTAGGCCGAGCAACAACTCGGCAGCTTTCAAGGCCAGTTGCCGGCGCTGCCCCACAGGGGTGCCGCGGGCGACGCTGTCCAGGAGGACTCCGTGGGTCCGCAGGCTGCGCGGAGGGCCCGGCACGAGTTCCGTGAGGGAGTGGTCGAGCAAGCCGCGCAGCGCGGGTTCGATCCGCCCGGCCGGGAGGTCGGCTCCCAGTTCAAGGCCGGCCAGCAGGGAGAGCGGGAGCGGGTCGCTCGCCCAGCACGCCAGCAGGCGCAGCAGGGTCTCGGCCTCGGGCAGGCCCTGTTCGGCGACGGCGTCGAGGGAGAGCTCCCAGGTGCTGCTGACCAGGTGGCGCGAGTCGCCGACGGTCCCCAGGGCTCCCTGGTCGATCAGGTCGATGTCGAGGCGCTGCCCGTACTCGGTCAGGGTCCAGGGGCTGATCACCTGATGGGACAGAAAGGTGCCGGCGAGGGTGAGGGCGAGGGGTAGCCGGCCCAGCCGGTCGGCAATCTCCTCCGCCTCCTCGGCCGTCCCGGCGTCGGGGGCGAGGTCTCGGAGCACCTGGGCCGCGTCCGCACGGGGCAGTACTCCCACCTGGAGCAGCCGCGCGCCGGGCCACCATCGGCTCGAGGCCTGACGGCTCGTGACCAGTACGGTGCCGCGCGGGCTGCTGCGCAGCCAGCCGCCGTCCCGGAGTACGGAGGGGTCGTCGGCGTTGTCGATGACCAGCAGCCAAGGCCGGTCAGATCGGTCCAGGTGGTCCCAGACCAGGTCTGCCGCGGCGCGCAGCCCGCTGTGCGCGGCCGTCAACTCGCCGTCCGTGGCGCCGCGGTCGGCGGCGACGGCCAGCATGCCGGAGCGGAGGGACGTGGTGTCGGAGGCGTTCACCCACAGGCCGATGCGCTGTCCGTCGGCGGTCGCGTGCTCGAAGAGCGCGCAGGCGACGGCGGTCTTGCCGCAGCCGCCGAGGCCGTGAAGGACGTGTACCTGGCCACCCACGCCGGGGGCTACGGAGGCCCGGAGCGTGCCCATCAGCTCGATGCGGTCGCGGAGTACGAGCGGAGTGCGGCCCAGCGCGGGGCTGCGTACCGTGTCCGGGCCGGACCAAGCCGGTCCGTGGTGGTGGTGCTCGACGATGTGCTGGTCGCCGGACGCCTGGTAGACGCGGCCGTGGCCGCTGGCGCGGCCCTCGGTGCGGCCGTTCACCGGGGGTCGCCCAGGTGCAGGTCACGGCCGGCCTGGTAGACGCGGCTGTCGCCCGATGCGGTGGCGTGCTGGGTGATCGTGGGCGCGGCGGGTGCTTGCGCCTGCGGGGGGACCAACAGCTCGCGCAGCGCGTCGGCCGCTTCCGGGTGCGCGATCAGCAGACGTCGGATCCGGCCCTGCCACTCCGCCGCCAGTTCGGCCGGGGTCTCCTCGTCCTCCGCATGCCGCGCGTCGAGAAGATCGTGGCGCGTGGCATCGAGTTCGCTCTCCACGGCGTCCGCCCGCTCGGGAAGGACGCGCCGCCACAACGCGGCCACCCCGGCGCTCGCACTCTGCCAGGCCTCCGTGGTCAGTGCGGTGACCAATGCGGTGCCCGCGCCGGCCGCGAGCGCAGCCATGTCCGGCTCCATCAAACCCCCATGTCCCGACGGTATTTGCTACAGCATCACATACCGGACGCATGGCGGACGGAACGATCCGCGGCTCACTCCGCGGGGGGACGGGCGGCGTGGGAAGGAGGCCTCCACACCGCCACCTCCGCTTCCTTTTCACACCCCTCCACCCCGCTCCCGTCAGCCGAGGGCAGGGTGCGCCGTCGTGCGTCCGTGCCGACGTGTTCCGCGCATCCTCCGCGTCCCCGAGACGCCGAAGGTTCGTACGCCGGAGCAGAATGCGCATGCAGGTTCGAAGGAACGACCGGGGCGCCTGTTACAGAGGCCGGAACCCGTTCGGCGCACGCGCACGGCATGGCGTGAATGAACTGCTTATCTGGCCGAAACCTCTTCGACCCTTCGCCGGAAGGGGTGCCGCGACCTTCCGCCCCGTCCCGGTCAACTGGACTTTGACCCTTGCATCGTGCAAGGGAGAGTTGCGGACATGTCCGCATTGGGAAACATGAGTGCCGGGTTGTGGCGGTTGATGGCGGGTGCGGGCCAGAGTATGGCTCCTCGGCAGGACGCCGGGAACCGCACGGAGCCCGCCCGGCTCGCACGAGGCCGGGCCGGGCTGACAGTTCAAGGAGTCATCTGTATGTCTGCTTCTCTCGCCCCCCGTCGTCTTCTCGTCGCGGTCCTGGCCGCCGGCGCCCTGGTCGGCGCGGCAGCTCTCCCGGCCGCCGCCCACGACGACGGCCGCCGGCACTCTGAGATCGTCATCGGCGACGTCCAGCACGACAGCCGCGGTCGCGACAGTCGCGCCCTGAACCGCGAATGGGTCGAGGTGAAGAACACCGGCCGTCACTCCGTCGAACTGCGCGGATTCACCCTCACCGACCGCGACGGCAACCGCTACCGCTTCAACCACCTCCGCCTCGACGGCCGCTCCAGCGTCAAGGTCCACACCGGCCAGGGCCGCGACACCCACCGCGACGTCTACCAGGGCCGCCACCAGCAGATCTGGGACGAGCGCGACACCGCCACCCTGCGCGACGACCGTGGCCGCGTCATCGACACCGAGACCTGGGGCCGTCGCGGCCACCACGACCCCCGCTAGTCCGGTGCGGCAGCCACGCCATCGGGGGCCGTGAACTGCCGGCTGCCCTCAGCAACGGGCGTGGGGGGGGGGCCCGCCCCGGCCCCCCCCCCCCCCGCCCCCGCCCCGCCCCCCCCCCGGAGTGGGGCACGCGGGCGGGCGGCGCGCGGGAACGACCAGCAAAGCACAGCCATCGCCCAGGGTGGGTACT
>NZ_JBEXOV010000004.1:100885-175078 GCF_040611715.1 Streptomyces sp. NPDC006544
GGCTTTACGCGCCCGTTGCCCTCACTCTGGGTAGTGATGGGAACGGCGGATGTCGTGCGGACGGGGGACGGCCGTGCATTGCGTGTTCGGACCCCGGCGACGTCCCGAGCCCTTTCGAAGCAGCAGCGGCATTCCGACTCAGGGAGGTTCTTCGTGGAGTTCTGGCAGTCCACCCCGTCCGAGGCCCCGCCCCCTCAGCTGGACCCCTACCGCTTCCCCGGCGCCGACGCCGTCCAGCCCGCCCCCCACCGCACGCCGCCCCAGAGCCGCCGCCCCGGCGACATGGACTGGCTCCTGCCTCCCTGCGGCGCAGAGCGCCCGGGTGAGCACGGGCCGACGAACGAAGCGCACCACGGCCGGTCCCTGACGCCCGTGGACCGGCGAAGGCTGGACCTGCAAGCCGCGCTGACGGCCGCGGGCATTGCACCGCTCCCCGGTGACATGGAATCCATCTACATCCTCTCGGCGCTCGACGACACGACCCACGCAGCCGTCGTCCGGTGGATCACCGCCAACCGTTGAGGGCCCTCCGGTGACTTGACAGCCCCGTCCGCGGGCCGAGTCCTCGTCTGTACCGCCCGGACGCGCAGTGCCAGTGCCGGGCGGCGGCCGGTCCGGGGACATCAGGTGGCGAGGGTGGCCACCGGCTCCACGCCGTAGGTGAGGGCGTAGCCGTTCTCGGTGCCCACGAGCAGGTCCACGACGGTGAAGTAGCGGTCCCAGAAGGGGGTTTCACGCAGCGCGTCGATCAGCAGCCGGTAGGCGTCGTGGTCGTCCGCCTCCCAGACCCAGACGTCGGTGACCCGCGCCGAGTAGAACTCCGTGTCGTAGAAGCGGGAGCGGACGCCCCGGGTGCGGGCCTCGATCACCGGGACGACCTCGGTGGTGAAGGCCTGGACGCGTTCGGCCACGGTCATCGCCAGCCACTCGGGCGTGGTCTTGACGGGTATGAACGCGGTGACCGGCGGCTCGGTTCGGTCAGCGGGCATCGGTCGCCTCCGGTGTGGTGGCGAAGACGGCGGGCTTGAGGGTCTGGGCGCACCACTGGGCGAATCCGGTGGCCGGGGCCGCCTGTGGCGAGCGGTCGAGGCCCGAGTCCAGGCCCTGGTCCTTGGCGCGCTTCATGTCGACCACGCCGTCGACGAACGCCTCGGCGAGGCCGTAGCCGAGCAGGGTGGACCGCAGCTCGTCGAGCGGCTGACGCCGGTAGCGGACGGGGCGGCCCAGCTCCTCGGTCATGATGCGGGCCAGGTCTTCGGGCGACAGGTCCTGTGGGCCGAGCACGGGAACGCTGTCGACGCCCTTCCAGGAACGGTCCAGCAGCAGCCGGGCCGCCGTCGCGGCGATGTCGGCGACGGCCACCAGCGGGGCCGGGCGATCTGCGGCCACGGTGTCGGTGAAGACACCGTTCTCGCGGATCGAGTCGGCCTCCTCCAGCAGGTTTTCGAAGAAGGACGGGCTGGCCAGGGCGCGATAGGCGACGCCGGAGCCGGCGATCAGGTCGTCCATGGCGAGCGAGGCGGTGACCAGACCGGCGCGGGCGGCCTGCGGAGTGCCGCGGCCGAGAGCCGAGACGCCGACGACATGGCCGACGCCGTGGGTGGCGAACGCCCGCGCGGCGGGGCGGGTGAAGCCGCTGTACGCCTCGTCGGGCGTGACCGAGGCGTCCGGCGGCACCAGCCAGAAGACGGCGTCGGCCCCGGTGAAGGCGCGCTCGACGCTCGCGGCGTCGCCGTGCGAGCCGGTGACCACCTCGACCTGTCCGCGCACGCCCTCGGGGAGCCGGGCGGGGTCGCGGACCACGACGCGCACCTTCTCTCCGCATGCGGGTGCGGCCTCGACCAGCAGTGACAGCAGCTGCCGGCCGATGTTCCCGGTGGGGGCGGTA
The DNA here is from genome assembly GCF_040611715.1 of Streptomyces sp. NPDC006544. Classification (NCBI taxonomy): domain Bacteria; kingdom Bacillati; phylum Actinomycetota; class Actinomycetes; order Kitasatosporales; family Streptomycetaceae; genus Streptomyces; species Streptomyces sp. NPDC006544. The sequence goes on from NZ_JBEXOV010000004.1 coordinate 102,774, forward strand.
ATGACGATCATGAAAACCTCGCGGTCTGTGTCGGATCGGTACGCCCCCTCATCGTGCGAACCCGAACCGCATTGCCACAATGGGAACTTCAGCAACGGATCATTACCTGAAACGGAATCATGCAGGTGAGCAGCCCAGTCCCGAACCTCGACGCCAACCTCGCCGTCGCCCTCGACGCCCTGCTGACCGAGCAGAGCGTCACCCGGGCCGCCGCGCGGCTGCGGACCTCACCCGCGGCGATGAGGCACCCTGGCCCGGCTGCGCCGGGTGCTCCAGGACCCGCTCCTCGTACGGGCGGGACAGGCGATGGTGCCCACACCCCGTGCCGAGGCGCTGCGGGACGAGGCCGCCGCGGTGGTGCGCGGGCTGGAGGCGCTGCTCACCCCGAGCGGCGCGATCGACCCCGCCGCGCTGCGGCGCACCTTCACCGTCCAGGCCTCGGACCTGGTCGGCGCGGCGCTGGCCCCGGGGCTGCTCGGGCTGGCCCGGCGCCGCGCCCCGGGCGTCTCGCTACGGGTGCTGGCCGAGGAGTGGGAGGCGGGCCCCGCCCTGCGCGAAGGCCGGATCGATCTGGAGATCGGGGCCATCGACCACGTCGACCCCGAGACCCGGGTCGAGGAGCTGGTCACCCTGCGGATGACGGCCGGCGTCCGGGCCGGGCACCCGCTCGCCGAAGGAACCCTGACGCCCGCCAGGCTGGCGGCGGCCGAGCACGTGGCGGTCAGCCGCCGGGGACGCTTCACCGGCCCGCTGGACGCGGCCCTGGCCGAGCAGGGGCTCAGTCGGCAGGTCTCCGCCGTCCTGCCCGGACATCTGGCGGCGATGGCGCTGGCCGCCGTCGGAGACGTGGTCTGCCTGGTGCCGGCCGCCCTGCCGGGCGAGGCACCCTCACCACTCAGCGACGCGGCGCACGCGCTGGGGCTGCACCTGCTGGACATTCCGCTGCCGCTGCCACCGCTGACGATCGGCATGGCCTGGCACCCGCGCCACACCGCCGACGGAGGCCACCAGTGGCTGCGCGGCGCCGTACGCCAGGTGCTCCGTCCGGCCGGCGAGGTGTAGCCGCGGCGCGGGCCGGTACAGCCGCGGCGCGGGCCGCGCACCCGCAGGCCTCCGCGCAGGGCCGACGACCGGCCCGATGGCAGCAGGGCGTGGCAGGGCAGGGCATGGCATCGCTCGTGCGTACGCGGCGGCCGGGCAGCTGTTCTTCAGGGCCGGTCGGGTCCGCGACGGGGCAGCGTCTGGCTGTAGACGACACTGGTGGTCGTGCTGCCGAAGCCGGCCAGTTCGTCCATGAGCGTCTCCAGATGTTCCATGGAGGTCGCGGCCACCTTCAGGGTGTAGCAGTCCTCTCCGGTGGTCCGCAGGCACTCCAGGATCTCCCGCCGCTCGGCGAGCAGCCGGCGCAGCGGCTGGTGGTGGTTGCCCGGGTACTTCAACCGGACGACGGCGAGGACGGGGTAGCCGACCTTGGCCAGGTCGACCACCGCGTGGTAGCCGGTGATCACTCCCGTCGCCTCCAGGTGCCGCACCCGTTCCGTGGTGGCGGACGAGCCGAGACTCACGCGCCGCCCCAACTCGCTGAGGGAGATACGGGCCTCCCTTTGCAGCTCGCCGATGATCGCCCAGTCGGTGTCGTCAAGATTCACGGCCATATCGCAAATCTACCGGGAAACAGCCGGGAGAAGGCAGGAGATAGCAAGAGAAGCACCTTCCGAACGTCTTGATCGCCGGGATAGCCTCCGATCATGCAACTTGGCGTCAACGTACCGAACTTCGGGCCCGGGACCGATCCGGGCATGCTCCGCGCGTGGGCGAGGATCGTGGAGGGGCTCGGCTTCGACCTCCTGATGGTGTCGGATCACGTGGCCGTCACCCCGGACGTGGCCGGTCGCTATCCGGCGCCGTTCTACGAGCCGTTCACCACGCTCTCCTGGCTGGCCGGAGTCACCAGCAGGGTGCGGCTGGGCACGACCGTGCTCGTACTGCCCTACCGGCATCCGCTGCTCGTGGCGCGCATGAGCGCCAATCTGCAGGAGCTCAGCGGCGGCCGGCTCGTGCTCGGGGTGGGCGTCGGCTGGGCGCGTCAGGAGTTCGACGCGCTCGGCGTGCCGTTCGCCGCGCGCGGCAGGCTGACGGACGAGCACCTCGTCGCCCTGCGGAAAGCCTGGCGCGAGGAGGCCCACGGTCACACCGCCCCGATTCCCGTCTGGGTCGGCGGCAACAGCGAGGCGGGGATCCGGCGCGCCATCAGGTTCGGTGACGCCTGGCACCCGCTGCGGGGCACCCTTCCCTGGATGCGCGCGGTCCTGGCGAACCACTCGCTTCCGGCGTTCGCGCCCCGCATCGCCCTGCGGCTGACCACCCCACCGATCGACGATCCCGAACGGATCGCGGGCACCGGCTCCCTGGAGCAGATCCTCGACGACCTCGACCAGCTGCGGCGCCTCGGGGCCGACACCGTCGTTCTCGACCCGTACCACGGCGACCCGGGGGAGACCCGTCGTCCCCACGCCGCCTGGCAGGCGCTCACCGCCGTGGCCACACACTGGAGGACATCATGATCACCACCGCCGACGAGGACCTCCTGCGGCGGGCGATCGCCGTCGCCGCCCGTGCCGCCACCCTGGGCGACGCGCCCTACGGCTCCCTGCTGGCCGGCCCGGACGGAGCGATCCTCGCCGAAGCCCACAACACGGTGCGCCGCGACAACGACATCAGCGCCCACCCGGAGTTGAAACTCGCCCGCTGGGCGGCCCGCGCACTCGACCCCGACACGGCCGCCCGCACCACCATGTACACCAGCTGCGAACCGTGCGGCATGTGCGCCGGCGCCATCGTCCGCTCCGGACTCGGCCGTGTCGTCTACGCGCTCTCCACCGAGCAACTCGTCGAACTCAACCCGGAGTCAGGTACCTGGCCGACGCCGGTGAAGGACGGCCCGGCCCTGTTCGCCGAGGCGCGCGCTCCCATCGAGGCCTCCTATCGGCCCCAGCGGTGAGAGCCGTTCGGCAACGGCCCTCACCGGTCCCGTCCTGCGCGCGTCGATCACCTGCCGACGTGCCCGATCGTGTGTCCGTGGGGTTGGATGGCGCTGTGGCGAGACGCAGCAGGACGAGGGAGCAGCGGCCGGCCTTCGGCATACCGAAAGAGGTCATCCTGCTGACGGGGACGGACGTGTGGCCCTTCACGGTCGTGTGCGAGGGCTGGGGTGGCGGATGCGGCAAGATCCGCATGACCTCCGACGCGTCCCCCGAGGACGTACAGAACCGGGTCTTCACGGAGCTGGCGGACTACACCCGCACCCACCACGGCGTCGAGATCGAGGTTGCCTGGTCGGTCCTGCCGCCGGATTCGTGGGTGGGTCACATGCGGCGGGTCGTCACGGAGGAGCCCGTTCCGCCGCGAGCGACACCTGAAGCCGGCTGACCGGGTCGGGGCGCCCTGGACCCGTTCGCCCGCCTTCGGCCCCGTACCGAAGGCGCTGGGCGGTCGCGGGGACGCGGGGCCGCGGTGACGCGGCGGCGCGGTGACGCTCAGGCTTCGGAAAGGAGCAGCGGAAGCTTGCGCATGTCGTCGAACACCACGGTGTCAGGGCCCTCGAGCCACTCGGCGGGGGTCAGGCCACCGGAGTAGCCGAGCGACCGCATGCCGGCCGCGCGGGCGGCCTGGACTCCGTACTTGCTGTCTTCGACGACGATGCAGGCCGAGGGTTCGACCCCCATGCGCCGAGCCGCGTGCAGGAAGAGATCGGGGGCGGGCTTGCCGTGAGCGACCTCGGCGGCGCTGAAGATGCGGCCCTCGAAGTGCGCGTAGATCCCGGTGTGGCCGAGGGTGTGCCGCATCTTCTCGTGACTGCCGCTCGACGCCACGCACGTGGGAAGGGTGATGGCGCCGAGCGCCTCGCGAATGCCGTCGACCGGGACGAGTTCGGCATCGACGGCCACGCGGTGGAGTTGTTCGAACCTCGCCTGCCAGGCAACCGCCCGGCTCGAGCCCAGGCGAGTGGCGATCTGCTCGCCGATGGACGCGTTCGACCGGCCGACGAACCTGTCCATGACCTCGGCTTCCGTGAGGGGCCATCCCAGCTCGGCGCCCACGGCGACCTGCACGCGCACGGCGATCCGTTCGCTGTCGACGAGCACGCCGTCGCAGTCGAATATGACGAGTTCAATCGGAGTGACCATCGGGACAGGATAGGCAGGGGTGGTACCTGCCGGTGATGGGCTGCGGCTCACATCTGTTCCCGCCCTTGCCTAACCCATCGAGAATCGATAGATTTCCATCGCAATTCGATGGAGGGATGGGTCATGGGGAAACTGACGGTACGTGCGCTGCGCGCCGTGCTCGTGGTGGTGCTCGTCGGCACCGTGTTCGTGCAGGCGTCGATGGTGTGGGCGCTGGCCACCGACCCCGAGGACGGGTCGCTGCCGTTGACCCCGCTGCGCGTGATCACCATCCTGGGCGTGGTGTCCGTCCAGGTCGCCCTGGTCTGCGTATGGCGGCTGGTGTCCATGGTGCGACGCGGAACCGTGTTCTCCCACGCGGCCTTCCGGTACGTGGACATCGTGATCGGCGCGATCGTGGCCATCGCCCTCCTGTGGTTCGCGGTCACGGCCCTCAATGCGCCGGGCCAGCGGGAGGACCCGGGCGTCACCGTCATCATGGGCGGGATCGGCTTGGCCGTCCTGGGGGTCGCGCTCGTCGTCCTCCTCCTGCGGATGCTGCTCGCCCAGGCTGTCGCGCGCGATGTCGAAGCGGCGCAGATGCGGGACGAGTTGGACGAGGTGATCTGATGCCGATCGTCGTCGACATCGACGTGATGCTGGCCAGGCGGAAGATGTCCGTGGGCGAACTCGCGGACCGTGTGGGGATCACACCGGCCAACCTGGCGGTGCTCAAGAACGGCCGTGCCAAGGCGGTGCGCTTCGCGACGCTCGCCGCGCTCTGCGAGGCACTCGAATGCCAGCCGGGCGACCTGCTGCGCTGGGAGGTCGAGGGCACCGCGGGCGGCTGACGTCGTACGACGGCGGGAGCGAAGGTGCCCGACGAAGAAGCAAGGCCGGCCACCCGCAGGACCGGTGGCGGGTCGGGGACCCGGGGGTGTGGCGGGCGTCAGGGGCATCGGGGGCGTCAGGGCGTGGAGGTCCAGCCCTCCCGGTGGAGTCGATCGAATCCGTCCAGGAGGAGGTCCAGGGCGAACTCGAACTCGAACAGGTCGTCGCAGCCCGGGCCGACGACGGACCGCCGGTCGTGGGCCACCGCCCGGGCCAGCTCGGTGACGTGGGGATAAAGCCGGGCCATCGCCTCGTACGCGGCCGCCTGCACCCCGTCGTCCTGCGGTGCGGTGCTCGTGTTCGCCGGATCGTCGAACAGCTCCTCGGTGAAGCCCAGCACCCGGCTGCCGAGGGCGTGCATCACGTGGTGGGTGAGGTCGGTGGAGAAACCGCCGGCCCGGAACATGCCGATCACGGAGTCCAGGTACGCGAGCACGGCCGGCGTCGGGCTGGTGCGCGACCGGATCACCTGGGCCGCCCAGGTGTGCGCCAGGAGGGCGGCGCGCGCCCCGAGGATCCGCCCGCGGACCGCGCTCTTCCAGTCGGATCGGGGGGCTTGGCCGCCCTCGATCCCCGCGAAGGCGACTTCCACCATGCCGTCCAGAAGCTCTTCCTTGTTGGCCACGTGCTTGTAGAGCGCCATCGGCACCACGCCCAGATCCTGGGCGAGTCGGCGCATGCTCAGCGCCTCGATCCCGGCGGTGTCGGCGAAGGCGACGGCGGCGCGGAGCACCCGGTCCCGGCTCAGGGGGGTCCGGCGGGGTTCGTGTGGCTGCTCGGGCATGGGGGCTTCTCCCTCGATCCGTTCCCGGGGTGGCGCGGGCGGGGTCCCGCCTTGACGAGTGTACGGCGTACACCTACTGTGGGCGCCAGCTGCCTGGTGTACGCCGTACACCAGCTGAGGGAGGGTCGGTTCCACATGAGGTCATCCAGGAGGACCGCGATCGTCGCGGGGGCGCTGTTCCTCGTCACGGAGGTCGCCGCGATCGCGGGGCTCACGCTCTACCGCCCCGTCCTGCACGACGCCGGGTACGTCATCGGCTCCGGCGCCGACCCCCGCGTGTTCCTGGGGGCGCTGTGCGAGTTCGTCCTCGCGGTGGCGGTCACCGGCACCGGGGCCGTGCTGTTCCCGGTCCTGAGGAGGCGGAACGAGGGGGCCGCCGTCGCCTACGTCTGCGGGCGCCTGCTGGAGGCGGCCGTCATCGTCATCGGCATCATCAGCGTGCTGTCGGTCGTGACGCTCAGGAGGCAGGCCGAGGGTGCGGCGGGCATCGACGAGGCCTCCCTGGTCACGGCCGGTCGGGCCCTCGTGGCCTTCCACGACTGGACGTTCCTGTTCGGTCCCAACTTCGTCCTCGGTGCCAACACCCTGGTGCTGGCCGGCCTGATGTACACCTCGCGGCTCGTGCCGCGGTTCATCGCCGTCCTGGGGCTGGTCGGCGGGGCGATGATCTGCGCCTCGGCGACCGCCGTGCTGTTCGGGGCGTACGAGCAGGTCTCGGCGGCGGGGTCGCTCGCGGCCCTCCCCGTGTTCGCCTGGGAGGTGACGCTCGCCGTCCGGCTGCTGGCCAAGGGCTTTGACGAGGGGGGCGGAGAGAGCGCGCACGACAGCGCGTACGACGGTGCGCGTGACAACGCCCGGGGCGACGACCTGGGTGACTCCCGGGGCGACGCCGACGCCGCCGCCGGTGCCCGCGTGGGCGCCGACGCCGGGTGACGGTTCCCCAGGCCGACGGAGACGGACCCCGGAAGGCCGACGCGACGGACCGGGGCGGCTGCGACCGTGGGGCCGGGCCGGGCCGGGGCGGGCCGGGGCGGGGCGGGGCGGCGGTGGAGGCCGGCCGTCACCCCGGCCCGCGGTCGTGTCAGACGCGGTGCACGGTGTGCAGTTTCCTGGCGTAGGTGCCTGTTCCGTCGAGGAGGGACGCGCCGCCCAGGTCCGACATGGTGGGGCCGTTGTTGGTCTTGCGACTGGAGAGGAACCGGCGCTTGCCGGCGGTGTCCAGGCCGAGGTAGATGCCGACGTGGTCGACGGTCACGGTGACCGTGTCGTCGCCGGAGTCGGCGTTGAACAGGAGCAGGTCGCCGGGCTGGAGCTGCTGCGCGGCGGGCGGGTTCGTGCCGTCCGTCTGGTCGATCCGGGTGCCCGGGGCGTAGTCCACCATGTGGCGGGACTTGCGGGGCATCCTGGTCTTGGAGGTGTCCTCGCCGGCGGCGAGGGGGACGCCCAGGTGGTAGCCGTACACCATGCGCGTGTAGCCCGAGCAGTCGAGGTTGCCGACCTGCTTGCTGGACGGACCGGTGTAGGTGCCGTCGGGGAACGTCCAGCCGAGGTTCATGTACTCGTGGAAGTCCGCGCCTTCGTAGCGGTAGCCCTGCGGGTCCAAGTACCCGTAACCAGCCTCGCCCATGACCTGCTTGCCCGCCGCCGGCGCCGCGGCGGTCGTCACGGGGGATGCTCCGGCCAGGAACGTCGCCGCGTGGGCCAGGACGTCGGGGCTCGGGGATCCGGCCCAGCCGCGGATGGTCCGTTCCAGGGCCGAGGTCCAGGTTCCGTCGAAGGGCTCGGGCAGGACGCGTACCCAGGTGTTGTGGGTGACGGACGGCGGCTGCTGCCACGTCGCGGCGTCCACCTGGAAGCGGCTCACCACCAGTTTGACGGGCAGGTTGGTGCAGCCCTGGTTGGCCAGTGCGCGCAGGCCCACGCGCCCCTTGGTGTAGGTGGAGTCCGTGACGTCCACGGCCCACGCGGCGGGCTCGGCCGTGTCCGTGCGCCAGGCCTTGACCTGGATACGGGTGCCTTCGCGGCGCACGCGGATCGTCCAGTTCGTGCCCGCGGGAACCGCGGTGGCGAGGGTGGTCGTGCCGGCCAGCTGGGTGACCGTGTCCGCGACCTCCTTCTCTACGCGCAGCTCGACCGTGCCCGACGTCAGGAAGGACAGCCTGGCCCGGTAGTTGTTGTGGGTGTCCTGGTAGCCGAAGGACAGCGCGTACGAACAGGCCTGGCCGGTCGGCACCTTGTCGAACTTCGCGACGGCCCGTACATCGACGTCGGTGATCTCGTCGTCGCGAAGGGTGGCGTGGCGGCTGGCGTAGTCGGTGCTGAGCGCAAGGGTGGCGCTGCCCGGTACCACCGAGTAGTCGGTGTCTGCAGGCCCCAGCGTGGACCAGCTGCCGCCACCGGGGGAGGTGCCCCAGTACTTGCGGTCGGCCGTCGGCAGGGTCACGTCCGGGAGGGTGCGCTGAAAGTCGTCCACGAAGGACTTCTTGTTCTCGGTGAAGGTGCGCTCGGGGCCCGTCAGTACGACGGTGCGCGCACCTTCGGTCAGGACCGCGACGCGCTGAGCGCCGGAAGTGATCTCCAGGCGTTGCGGTGTTCCCGGCAGCACGCTGGTGGTGAACGAGCCGAGGGCGACCTGGGTGAAGAAGGCGGGGTCCACCGGTCCGATGGCGACGGACGAGCGCGGAGAGACGAGGGACGCGGGAGCTGTGGCCACGGCCGGGAGGAGCGACCCGCGTGCGGGAGCGGCCGTGACCGACGTTCTGGGCGAGGCCGCGGCGCTCATGGAGCCGAGTGGGACCGAGGCGGCAGCGGTGGCGAAGACGGCAAGCACATTGCGTCGGGAAGTGTGTGACATGCGGTAATGATCCGATCGTGGCGTCCATCAGCGGCCGTCGCCCCCCATGGGTGCCCCAATCATGTGGATTGTGTGCTGGCTGGCCGGGGAGGAACGGGATCCACAGGCGGGGGAGGGCAGCCCCGCGCGGCGGAGCTGCCTGCGCAGGTCGCGCCGCGACCAGGCGCTGCCCACCGTCACGCCGTCGATGCTCACCGCGCGCAGACCGCGTGCGTCCGGGGCCTCGGCCAATACCCTGCGGGGTGCTCACGGAACCAGACTCACGAGCCCGCCCGGGCGCGCACGCGGGGTCACTGCACTCGCCGAAGGCCTGACCGATCGGCCTGTGCGGGGGCACCCCGTATGCCACGAGAAGCACGCACGGGTGCGTGGGCAGGGGCGTGGACGGGCGGACGACGTCCCGTACCGGATCGTTCGACAGCGGAGAGTGATCGGACGCCCGCATCCCTGCGAGCGGCTGCCGGCCGGGCGGAGGCCTGCCGCTCCGACCGTTCAGAGGGAAGATGGGACGGTGGGAGACCGACGGCAGGAGCTCGGTGCCTGCGGTCCGGCCTCCGGTACGGGCTGATGCCGACCGGTCAGCGGAAAGGGCACCCGGGTGAGTACGTCCGATGCATTCCGAGCCGAGGTCGGCGGAGCGTTCGGGGTCCCGGCGCCCGGCGGGCTGCTCGACGTGCTGAACCTGGCCGCGGTGGTGCTGGACGACAGCGGGCGGATCGTGTTGTGGAGTCCGCAGGCCGAGGACCTGTTCGGCTACTCGTCCGGCGAGGCGCTGGGCCAGTTCGCGGCCCGGCTGCTCGTCGACGAGCAGCACCTAGACCTCGTGACCGAGCTGTTCGTCCGCGTCATGGAGAGCGGGCGGAGCTGGGCGGGCGGCTTCCCGGTCAGACGCAAGGACGACAGCACCCGGATGGTGGAATTCCGCAACATGCGGCTGCAGGACGAACGGGGGGAGGCCTACGCGCTGGGGATCGCCACCGATCAGGGAACGCTCCGGCGCGTGGAGCGAGACCTGGCGCTGTCCTTGCGCCTGATCTCCCAGTCACCGATCGGTCTGGGAGTCCTGGACACCGAGCTGCGGTTCGTGCTGGTCAATCCGGCACTGGAAGGCATGGACGGCCGCTCCGCCCCGGGCCACGGCGGGCTGACCACGGCGCAGACGCTGTCGTTCCTGAGCGGGGACGCCAACGAGTCCGCGATGCGCCAGGTCCTGGCCACAGGTGTTCCCTTGCTGGACCGTTTCACCGTGGGGCGCACCGCTGACGACCCGGGCCAGGAGCACGCCTGGTCGGTTTCGTTCTACCGACTGGAGGACCCCGCCGGACACGTGCTGGGTCTGGCCACCTCGGTGGTGGACGTCACCGCGCAGCATCTGGCGGCCGCTGACGCCGCTCGCGCACGAGGCCGCCTGGCACTGGTGGCCGACGCCTCGGTGCGGATCGGCACCACCCTCGACCTGGAGCAGACGGCCAGGGAGCTGGCCGAGGTGTGCGTACCCGAAGTGGCGGACCTTGCCACGGTGGACATTCTGGAGGACGTCCTGCAGGGCCAGCGAACCACCGGTGTGGTGACCGGCCCCGCACGTTTCAGAGCGCTGGCGGTGGTGGCGGCGTACCCCACCGAGGCCCTGCGGGCCCCCGACCCCGTCGGAAGCCTCGCCCAGTACGACACCGACCGTGTCGTCACCCAGTGCGTGAACACCGGCCGTCCCGTCCGGGAGGCGACGCTGACCGTTCAGGACCTGCCGCGCATCGCCCGGGACGAGAACGCGGCCGCGCTCCTCGCCGCGGCCGGCGTCCACTCCTACCTCGCGGTACCGCTGATCGCCCGCGGCCAGGTGATCGGTGCCCTGGGTCTGATGCGGGCGGACAACCCGGCTCCGTTCGATGACGACGACACCACACTGGCGGGCGAACTCGCCGCCCGCGCGGCCGTGTGCATCGACAACGCCCGCTGGTTCCAGAGCCAGCGTCACGCGGCGCTCGCTCTCCAGCGCAACCTGCTGCCGAACCGGCCCGAGAACCGGCCCGGCCTGGACATCGCCCATCGCTACGAACCCGCCGGCGCCACGAGCGAGATCGGCGGTGACTGGTTCGACGTCATCCCCCTCCCCGGTGACAAGACCGCCCTGATCATCGGTGACGTCATGGGCAGCGGCATCGAAGCCGCCGCCACCATGGGCCAGCTGCGCACCGCCACCCGCACCCTGGCCCAGCTCGATCTCGACCCCGCCCAGGTCCTGCACCACCTCGACCAGGCGACCGCGAGCATGGAGCACACCATCACCACGTGCGTGTACGCCGTCTACGATCCCCACGACCAGCAGTGCCACATCTCCGTGGCCGGCCACCTGCCCCCGGTCCTCATGCACCCCGGGCGGCCTCCGGAACTGCTCGACCTGCCCACCGGCGCCCCCCTCGGTGTGGGCGGCGTCCCCTTCCACACCACCCGCCTCGACCTGAGCCTCGGTGACCAGTTCGTTCTGTACACCGACGGACTGGTGGAAACCCGCGACCGGTCCCTCGACGAGCGTCTCGACGCCCTCCTGTCCCTGCTCGCCGGCCCGCAACGCAACCTGGAGGACACATGCGACCTCCTGCTGCGCCGGCTGCGCCGCCCTGGAGACCACGACGACGTCGCGCTGCTCATCGCCCGGTTGCGGGCGGAGCCGCCGACCGCTTCGGCGCATGCCTGACCGGCAGCTCCAGAAGTGCGCGCCGGCCGTGACGCGTCACCTGGGAGGCTCGGATCCGGTGGCGGCCTCGCGTGAAGGCGGCATGGAGGCATCGGCACGCTCTGGCTGGCCCGTCACGTCACGCCTGCCCGGGGCCGGCTGACCGGGCGACCACGAGGTTGCGACGATGGACGGCATGACCAACGTGCCGGAGAGCTTCGACCAGCCTGCAGGTCCGCGCCAGGCGAACGACTACGACAGCTTCGCCGAGGCGTACTCGGCGGAGAACGAGAACAGTCTCGTGAACGCGTACTACGAGCGACCCGCGATGGTGGCCCTCGCCGGCGACGTGGCCGGGCGTCTCATCCTGGACGCCGGTTGCGGCTCGGGCCCTCTGACCGCCGCGTTACGCGATCGCGGCGCGGTCGTCACCGGCATCGACGCCAGCGCGGAGATGGTGGCGTTGGCCGGGCGGCGGCTCGGTGACGACGCGGACCTGCACGTGGCGGACCTGAGGGACCGCCTGCCGTTCGCCGACGGTGCGTTCGACGACGTGGTCGCGTCACTCGTGCTGCACTACCTGGAGGACTGGGGGCCGACGCTGGCCGAGTTGCGGCGCGTGCTGAAGCCCGGCGGCCGGCTGATCGCGTCGGTGGACCACCCCTTCGTGGCCTACACGCTCCAGGATCCCCGGCCCGACTATTTTGCGACCACCAGCTATTGCTTCGAGTGGACGTTCGGTGGGCAGTCCGTCCCGATGAGGTTCTGGCGCAGGTCATTGCACGCGATGACCGATGCCTTCACCACCGCCGGCTTCCGCATTTCCGTCATCAGCGAGCCTCAGCCCGACCCGGCCGCCCGTGAACTGTTCCCCGACGACTTCCACGACCTTTCCACCAAGACCTGCTTCCTGTTCTTCGTCGTCGAGGTACCGCCGGGGGAGGCGGCACGCTGACGAGACCCGCCGGTGGAGGACGCGCCGCTCCGCCCGTGGTGTCGAGCTACCGCAGGCCGTTGCCGAGGGCTTCGACCGGGGCCGTGAGGGAGTGGAGGGGGTCCGGTCCTCCTTCGATGGTTCCGGTGGTGGTGTAGGAGCCGAGGTTCGCGGCCGCACTGTCCAAGGAGGCTCCGAGGGGGCTGCCGTCGGCGTGGGCGGTGCCCGTGACCGTCAGGGCCGCCCCGGCCAGGGCGATGGCGGCAAGTACGCGCTTGGTGTGGTCCATGCGCTGACAACGATCATGTCCGGAACCGGGTTACGTCCTGCCGGGCCGGGCGCAGCGGACGCAGGTGGTCGCCGCCGGCCGGATCTCCAGACGCTCGGGCGGAATCGTCTGGCCGCAGGACACGCACTGTCCGTACTCGCCTCGTTCGGGCCGTTCCAGAGCTTGGTCCAGTTCTTCCAGGTGTTCGCGCGCCTGTGCCATCAAGGCGGCCACGTGGGCCCGCTCGAAGGCGGTACTGGCGCCCTCGGGGTCGTGCTCGTCGTCGACGGCGACCAGGGCGTTCGCCGCGACGATCCCGTCGTAGTCACGACCCAGTGCGGCTGCCCGTGCGAGCGTGTCGGCGCGGTCGGCCGCGAGGCGGACGCGGGCGCCCCGGAGGGGGGACGGGCCGCGCTCGTCGGGGTCGGGGCGGGGCGCAGCGTCCATGCGTGTGTCAACGCTGCTCCACGCTGCCCGATTCCTCCGGCTAGGGGCTGTCCCGCAATCCCCGGTGGGTCGGCGCACGGCGTCAGATGCGGTGCATCGCAAGGCGGAGGAGCGCCCCCATACTGGGCGTATTCGGGCGTTCCGGCAACGCGGCGAGGTGCCGTAGCTGGCGTCGTGCGCCCGCCGGGGATTGCGGGAGAGCCCTTAGGGCGCGGTGCGGGCGTCGTCTTCCTCCGAGCGCGGCCAGTGCCGTCCTTCGAGGGCCTCGGCGCTGCGGTTGAGCCGGACCAGGACGTCCTCCAGCTCCTGTACCTGCTCGGGGGACCAGTCGGCGACCACCCGGGCCAGGCAGGAACGGTTGACCTCACGGTCCCCGGCGAGCCGGCGCCCGCCTTCGGCGGTGATGTGCAGCTTGCGGGCCATGCCGCCGTCCGGGTCCGCGACGCGCTCGGCCAGACCGCAGCGCAGCAGGGCGGCCGTCTGGCGGTTCACGGTCGAGGTGTCGAGTCCGAAGGCATCCGCCAACTGTCCGATGGACATGGGGCCTTGGGTGTCGATCCGGCTGAGCAGCAGGTACGCCGACCGCTCCAGGCGCTCGGGGTCGCGCTCGCGCCGGGCCAGCACCTGGTGCCGCGAGAGCAGCATCAGCTCCCGCTCCAGTTTCTCCAGCACTGCGCCTCCCACTCCCTCCGGCGCTCCATTATCGCGGACCCGTGCACCGGCGGACCCCTGCGGGTCCGCGGGCGGCTCCGCGCGAGACCGAGGCCAAGCCGGGAAGACGGCAATATGCATGATACATAACATGTGTACTATGCATTTCTCGTTGCCGTCCGACGAGCCGCAGCCTCACCCCGGAGGACCCGCATGACCGTCACCACGTCCACCGCCTCCCGCGCCGCCGAGATCCTTTCCCGGCCCGTCACCCTGAACGGCCTGACCGTCCCCAACCGCATCGCGATGGCTCCGATGACGCGGATGTTCTCCCCCGGCGGCGTGCCCGGCGAGGACGTGCAGGCGTACTACGCCAGCCGGGCCGCCGCGGGTGTGGGCCTGATCGTCACCGAGGGCACCTACGTCGGCCACGAGTCCGCCGGGCAGAGCGACCGCGTGCCGCGGTTCGAGGGCGAGGAGCAGCTGGCTGGGTGGGCGAAGGTCGCATCGGCCGTGCACGAGGCGGGCGGCACCATCGTGCCCCAGCTCTGGCACATAGGCATGGTGCGCAAGCAGGGCGAGGCACCGTACGTCGACGCGCCCGCCGTCGGCCCCTCCGGCATCCGCGTCGACGGCACCGAGGGGACCGGCAGGGCGATGACCCGCGCCGACCTCGACGACGTCATCGGGGCGTTCGCCGACGCCGCCGCGGAGGCCGAGCGGATCGGCTTCGACGGCGTCGAACTGCACGGCGCCCACGGCTACCTGCTCGACCAGTTCCTGTGGGAGCGGACCAACCGCCGCACCGACGCGTACGGCGGCGACGCGGTGGCCCGCACGAAGTTCGCCGCGGAGATCGTGGCGGCGGTCCGCGAACGCGTCCCGGCCGACTTCCCGGTGATCTTCCGTTACTCGCAGTGGAAGCAGGAGGCCTACGACGCCCGGCTCGCGCAGAGCCCGGAGGAGCTGGAGGCGATCCTGGCCCCGCTGGCGGCGGCGGGCGTCGACGTGTTCCACGCCTCCACCCGGCGCTACTGGCTCCCGGAGTTCGAGGGCTCGGACCTGAACCTGGCGGGCTGGACCAAGAAGCTCACCGGCCGGCCGACCATCACCGTCGGCTCGGTCGGCCTCGACGGGGACTTCCTCCGGGCCTTCGCCGGGGAGGGCGCGGCGCTCGGCGACATCGACAACCTCCTGGACCGCATGGAGCGCGACGAGTTCGACATGGTCGCCGTCGGCCGGGCGCTGCTCCAGGACCCGCAGTGGGCGGCGAAGGTCCTCGGCAACCGCTTCGACGAGCTGAAGCCGTACGACGCGGCGGCGCTCCGGTCGCTCAGCCGGTAGGGCCGGCCGCGCCGACGACTTCGCCCCACCTGAGCTTCGAGGGGCGGTCGCGGCGGGGGTGTGTCAGCGGCGTGGGGTAGCTTCGTCGGCACGACAGCCCGGGAGAGGCGACATGCGGATGGCTGGTGCCGAGGTCTTCTCCTGCGCCGTGTGCGGTGCTCGGCTGTCCGCGCCGGTGCGTGAGGTGCGACCACCGGCGGAGGACGAGGTCTGGACCCCGCTCGACACGCCGGTGGAGCCCTGCCCGCCCAGGATGGCGGCGGGCACCTTCGCCCGCGACCCGGAGCCCGGGCGCATCAGCTGGGGTTCACCGCCCAAGGGCTTCGGCAAGTCCAGGGCGGGGCACGGGCCGGGGGTGGACCTGCTGTTGAGCCCGGGTGACCTGGTCGGCACCACGAAGATCCTGAGTCGCTGGAGCGGCTGCTGCGGGCCGGCCGGGCACGAGGGGCCGAATCTGGCCTGCGGCGGGTGTGGGGCGGAGGTCGGGCTGTGGATCGGTGACTGCTACACCTGGCTGGAGGTCGTCCTCGACGGGCGTCTGGTCCGCCGTTCCGCGTCTGCTTGAGTGACGTGGCGTGGCAGCCCTCGGGGGGTGCGGATCCGAGCTGGAGCCCGTTCCCCGGGCAGTCGCCTCATCAGGGTGAGCGCACGCAATGAAGATGTTTTTGGGACGACCGATGAGTTTCTTCGGGCGCCGCAGTCGAAGATCATGACGGGTGTGCGGAGGCCGCGAGTACCGGGCCGAAGCGCGACCGACCTGACCTGTTGAGCCTGCCGAGACATCGGGGAACCTTCGATGCGCACTCTGATCAGCACCGCTTTCATCTCCCTCGACGGTGTCGTGGAGGGTCCGGGTGGCGAGCCCGGCTACCGCAACTCGGGATGGACGTTCAAGGACGTCGAATTCCTCCCCGAGGCATTCGAGATCAAGGGCCGTGAGCAGGAGGAGGCGACCGCGATGCTGCTGGGCCGGACCAGTTACGAGGCGTTCAGCCCGGTATGGCCTGGTATGGCGGACTTCGCCGGCTACAAGGCGATGCCGAAGTACGTCGTCTCCACCACGCTCACCGAGGACGACCTGGTGAGCGACTGGGGCCGGACCACGATCCTGCGCTCGCTCGAGGACGTCGCCGCGCTGAAGGAGACCGAAGGCGGCCCGATCATCGTCCACGGCAGCGCCGCCCTGAACCAGGGTCTTTCCGACGCGGGTCTGATCGACCGCTACCACCTGCTCGTCTTCCCGCTCCTCCTCGGCGCGGGCAAGCGTCTGTTCAGCGCCACGGACAAGGACACCCAGAAGCTGAGGCTGGTCGAGCACGAGGCCTACGCCAACGGCCTGCAGAAGAACGTGTTCGACGTCGTCCACTGATACGGCTCCACCGCTCGACCGTCCAAAGCGGGCCGCCGGGCCTCGGGCGGTGAAGTGCCGCACTGCCTGCCTCCTAACGGGTGAGGAGCGGCGGATCGGGCCGGGTGGTCCCCGGACGGGAATCCCTGCTGGGCGCCGGTGTCGCGGCGCGTGGGGTGATGCCGGCGGCCCGGGGCAGGCCGTTTCACGGAACCTGCGGCGGGTTACACGGGTTGCTATGGATACCTCTGTGACATGGGAACGTCTGGCCTGCGCGGTCCGTACCGTCCTGCCGTCCGAGGCGGGGCCGGGGCGGGTCCTGACCGCGATGGACCGCCTGGAGCGTTCCGAGCGGGCGGACCGGCTGGCCGATGCCCTGCGGGCGGTGGTCCGGGCGGTGCCGATGGGCCGGGGCCGGGACGTCCTGCACGGGCGGTGGCTGGGGCATCCCGTGCATCCGCTGCTGGTGCAGCTACCCATGGGCAGCTGGATGTCCGCCGCGGTGCTGGACTGCGTGCCGGGGCAGCAGCGGGCGGCGCGCACCCTGGTGGGGGTCGGCCTGGTGACCGCGTTGCCCGCGGCCTGGGCCGGGTGGACGGACTGGGCCGAACTGCGACGGCCGCAGATGCGCGTGGGGCTGGTGCACGCGGCGTCCAACGTGGCGGGTGTCGCCCTGTATGCCGCCTCGTTCGCCGCCCGCACCCGCGGCCGGTTCGTACGCGGCCGCGTATGGGGTCTCGCCGGGCTGGTAGCGGTGAGTGCCGGCGGAGCTCTGGGCGGACACATGGCCTTCCGGCAGGGGGCGGGCGCCAACCATGCCGAGCACATCCCTGACCTGATCGGGCCCGACTGGCAGCCCCTGGGGGAGTTGTCACACTTCCCGGAGGGCACGCCCGTACGCGCCCACGTGGGCGAGGAGCCGGTCGTGGTGGTGCGCGAGAGCGCGGGCGCGGTGCGGGTGCTGGCCGACCGGTGCAGCCACATGGGTGGCCCCCTGTCCGAGGGCGAGATCACCGACGGCTGCATCCGCTGCCCGTGGCACGGCAGCACGTTCCGCCTGACCGACGGATGGAACACGACAGGCCCGGCCACCGCTCCCCAGCCGGCGTTCGAGACCCGCACGATCGGGGGCCGCGTGGAGGCCCGTCTCCGGCAGCGGACCCGAGCGGCCGACCGGAAGGGCGTCGACGCCGAAGCCGCCCGGTAGGGCACGTGCACGCGCGGGGTCCGAGGGCCGCGTGTCTGCGGGCCGCATCTGCGCGGGTCCTCCAGCTCCGGAAGGGGTCGCGCCAGCCTCTCCGCGACCTTCGGCCGCGACCTTCGGCCGCGACCTTCGGCCGCGTCCTTCGACCGCGTCGCTTTACGCGTCCCCGCCCGGCTCGTTCTCCACGATGTGGACGGCGGCCTCCTCCGCGCTCGCTGCACCCGCGTCTATTCCGTGGTCCTCGGCCACCAGTTCCTTCGTCACGTCCGTGTGCGCGCCCTCGTCGGGAGCGGTCAGGCGGCCCGCGCGGACCGTTCCCGCCTCCGCGCCCAGGCGGGGCTCCCCTTCGCCTCCCGGTACGTCCCCCAGGCCGTCGCCCACGTCCGGAGCGCCCTCCGGCACCTCCTGTGCCAGGCGCTGGTCCAGGGACTCCCCCTCGTGCTGCTCCGCTGCGGTCGTCCCGTACTTCGTCACGCCGAGCGGCTTCTCAGGCGGCGAGTAGCCCTCGTCCAGCATGTCGTCGTACGTCCGTTCGCCCACGGCATTCTGCAGGTCCAGCGGTGCCGCGTCCCCCTGCTCGTCATTGCCGCCGGTCGGCTGGTACACGTCATCCGCTCTCTGGTCGTCACTCATCGTGTTCCTCCGATCGGATCACCCGAGTCTTCTGTTCGAGGCACCTCCAGGCGCCTTGCCGGGTTGTGCCGTTTTAAGTATCGCGGCCAGAGGCACGGGCCGGAACGCTCGGACCACCCGGGACGGGGGAGGGGCGCGATCGGGTCGAGAGCCGAACGGGGGAGCCGAGCGAGTTCTTCGTTCGCCGGACGGGCCCCCGCCTGCCACGCTGTACGGGACCCGACCGTCCGCGGAACGAAACGGACGCGGCACGGCTCGGGGCCGGCTCCTGCGCGCACGACGTCCCGGCGGACAGGAGCGTACGAACGCGGCACCTCTGATCGCGTCTCGCCACCGCGCGGCACAGGACCAAGGACCTCCATGTTGATGACCCACCACTTCGCCGACGGCGTCCTCACCGTTCGGCTCGCCCCTGAAGTGACGATCCGTCACCGCGCCGCCCTCACTCTCGCCGTCGAAGAGCTGCTGCGGGCCCACCGGCCGCACCACACCCTGATCGTTGCGGAGGGGACGTGGACACCGGCTGCCTTCAGCACCACGTTGCGGGCCCACCGGGCCGCACTGCAGCGAGGTTCCACCTTCGCCGTGGTCACCGCGGCCCCCGGCGCGGGCCGCCAGCTCAACGCCAATGCCTCGACGACCGTGCCGGTCTACACGTCCGTCACCCTGGCGCTCGAGGCGGCACACGGGGCGAACACCGTGCACGACGCCCAAGGCGTGTCATAGGCCGGGCTCCCGTGCCGCGTACGTCAAAGGCCCGCGGCCGTCTTCTCGTGCTGGCGGGCCCACGCCCGGGAGGCGAGTGCGGCGTCGGTGAGCACGTCGGCGCCCGTACAGGCCAGTGCTTCGGCGGCCGCCAGCATCACCGCGCGACCCCGCTCGGAGGCCGCCGCCCGCGCGAACGCCGGAGTGTGGTCCGAGGCGTCGTCGCCGAGTATCGCGACGAACGGATGGATGGCGGGGACCCGGCTGCTCACGTCGCCGATGTCGGACGAACCCAGGTACACCCCGCCGGCCGGCTGGGAGAGCCGGATGCCCGAGCGAGCGATGTGACGGCTGAACCGGTCCGAGAGCACGTCGTTGTCCCGGAAATGGGCGTACCCCCTGCCCAACCGGGTGACCTCCGCCGTGGATCCGGTCGCCGCCGCGACGCCTTCGGCCCAACGGCCGACGTCTGCGACCAGAGAGTCGAGGGCGGCGCTCGTCGCCGCCCGCAGTCCGAACAAGCCTTCCGCGTAAGCGGGGACGATGTTGGTCGCACTGCCGCCGTCGGTCACGATCCCCTGGACATGTGAGCCCGGGGGCAGACGCCTGCTGACCACGGCCACGGTGTTGAACAGCTGGACAAGGGCGGCCAGGGCGTCGATTCCCCGCGTCGGGTCGCCCGTCGGATGCGCCGCTCGACCGTGGAAGCCCACCCTGACCTGGGTCTGCGCGGTCAGCGGCGCCCAGGACCAGTCGTGCACGCCCGGATGGAACATCAGCGCCGCGTCCACACCGTCGAATACACCGGCCTCGGCCAGGGCGACCTTGCCCCCGCCCCGCTCCTCCGCGGGCGCCCCCACGGCCAGTACCTCGCCCTCGAACGCGTCCAGGGCGCTGCCCAGAGCCAGCGCGGCCCCGAGTCCGGCGGCGGCGATCAGGTTGTGTCCGCAGGCGTGCCCCAGACCCGGCAGTGCGTCGTACTCCATGAGCAAGGCCACGCGTCGCCCGCGGCCCCTGCCGGCGCGCGCCACGAAAGCCGTGCCGAGTCCGGCCGTGCCCGTCTCTACGGCGAACCCGCCCCGCTCGAGCCGGCGAGTGAGCAGACGGACCGCACGGTGCTCCTCGTAGGCGAGCTCGGGGTCCTCGTGCAGGCTGCGGCCGACTTCCCACAGATCGTCCGCCCGGCGGCCGCACTCCTGGCGCAGTCGCGCGTACAGATCGTCGGATGGCTCGCCCACGTCTCCTCCTCTTGGCCGCTCACGGCTTTCCTGCACGCTTCTGTCCCGAGGACAGCCCTTCACGCGCGGAAGGTGCATCCCCGGTGCATTCCGCACGATGTCCGTTTTCGTGGGCCGCCGGGGGGCAGGCGTGCGGCATGGACCAATCGAAGGCACCGGTACTCGACGCGTTGGCCGCCTACCACGAGAGCGGTCAGACTCCGTTCACGCCCCCGGGGCACAAGCAGGGACGGGGCGCCGACCCCCGCGTGCGGGCCGTGCTCGGCGAGGCGGTGTTCCGGTCCGACGTCCTGGCCACCAGCGGCCTGGACGACCGTACGTCCTCCCAGGGAATCGTGGAGGAGGCGCAGGCGCTGATGGCCGAGGCGGTGGGGGCGGACCACGCGTTCTTCTCCACGTGCGGCAGCTCCCTGTCGGTGAAGTCGGCGATGCTGTCCGTCGCAGGTCCCCACGAGAAGCTCCTCGTGGGACGGGACGCGCACAAGGCCGTCGTCTCCGGCCTGATCCTCTCGGGCATCCGGCCCGTCTGGGTCGACCCGCAGTGGGACGCGGAGCGCCACCTCGCCCACCCGCCGTCCGCCGAGGCCTTCGAAGCGGCCTTCGCGGAACACCCCGACGCCCGTGGTGCGCTCGTGACGACGCCGACGCCCTACGGCACCTGCTCGGACCTGGCCGCCATCGCCGAGGTGTGCCACCGCCGTGACCGTCCCCTGATCGTCGACGAGGCGTGGGGCGCCCATCTGCCGTTCCACCGCGACCTGCCGACCTGGGCGATGGACGCCGGCGCCGACGTGTGCGTCACCTCGGTCCACAAGATGGGCTCCGGCCTGGAGCAGAGCTCCGTGTTCCACCTCCAGGGCGACCGGGTCGAACCCGAAGTCCTCAAGAGCAGGGAAGACCTGCTCGGCACCACCAGCCCCTCCGTCCTCATGTACGCGGCGCTGGACGGATGGCGCCGGCAGATGGTGGAGCAGGGCGGCGCCCTCTACGACCACGCGCTCGCCCTCGCTCACGAGACCCGTGCCCGCATCGACCGGATCGACGGCATGCACGTCCACGGCCGCGACGACTTCTGCGGTCCGGACCGGGCGGCGGACATGGATCCGCTACAGATCATCATCGACATCAGTGCCTGGGAGGTCACCGGCTACCGCGCCGCGGACTGGCTGCGGGAGAACCACCACATCAACCTCCATCTCGCCGACCACCGCCGCATCAGTGCCCAGCTCACCCACGCGGACGACGGCGACACGACCGGGGTGCTGCTGGCAGCCCTGACCGACCTGGCCGCGCACCGCGGAGAGCTCCGGACGGGCCGGCCCGTGCAGGTTCCCCCGCCTTCCGGTCTCCGTCTGGAGCAGGCGGACCTGCCCCGCGACGCCTTCTTCGGTCCCACCGAGCAGGTGCCCTGGGACAAGGCGGCCGGACGGATCGCCGCCGAGATGCTGACCCCCTACCCGCCCGGTATCCCGGCGGCGCTGCCCGGCGAACGCCTCACCATGGACGTCCTGCGCTACGTGCGGTCCGGGGTGGAATCCGGCATGGTCGTACCGGACGCGGTCGACACGAACGTGGAGAGCATCCGCGTACTGTGCGAGGAGTGATGACGACAGCGCACCCGTCCCGTCCGATCGTCGTGTTCGCGAACTTCCTCTCGGACCTGGCGGTCGATCTCGACGAGGGACAGATCCTGATGGAATGGGCACAGCAGGCGCCGCGGAAGGCGTGGCTGCTCCGGCCCGGCGATGTCCTGGTCAGCCCCGTCCCCCTCGGACCGGAGTTCCTGCGGTACGTCTGCGACCTGACGAGGACGACCCCGGAAACCGTCACGGTCGTGACGGTACCGCCCGCAGGAGCGGTCCCCCTGGCGCGAGCCGTGGAGGAAGCCGGACTGGGCGAGCATGTACGGACCCTCGCCGGCGACCGCGGCGCGGCGCTGCTCCCCA
Source organism: Streptomyces sp. NPDC006544 (assembly GCF_040611715.1). Taxonomy (NCBI): domain Bacteria; kingdom Bacillati; phylum Actinomycetota; class Actinomycetes; order Kitasatosporales; family Streptomycetaceae; genus Streptomyces; species Streptomyces sp. NPDC006544. The sequence goes on from NZ_JBEXOV010000004.1 coordinate 124,861, forward strand.
CGGCGCTCGACGCGTCCGTCATCGCCTTCGCCCGGCGCACGGGCCTCGCGGTCCACCCGTACCCCACGGTCGAGGCCGCCGAGGACGCCCTGAAGATGACCATGCTGCTCAATACGAAGGCGGGGTTCCGGGAGACCGTCGAACCGCTGGGCATGCGGCTGCCGGCAGGCCGGCTGTGCCGGCGGCCGGCTACGGAGGGTGTGGTTCGCGAGCTCCTCGGGGAGTACGGGAGCGTCGTGGTGAAGCCCGACCGGTCAGCGGGCGGACACGGGATGCGCTTCATTTCCCGCGATGACGTGCGGGGCGGGGTCTTTCCGGCGCTCGATGCCATCGGCGGGCCCGAGGGCATCTGGGTGGTGGAGGAGTGCCTCGACGTGGCCGAGTCGGTCAGCATCCAGCTGGAGGTCACTCCCTCCGGCACGCATGCGCTCTTCAGCGGTGCGATGCGGACGGCTCACGGCTCGTTCACCGGGTACGCCTCCCCGCTGCCACCGTCCTGCGCCCACGTGGCCGACGAACTGGAGGAGTGGGGGAAGGCGCTGGGCCGTCACCTGGCCGCTCACGGCTACGCGGGGCCGTTCGGACTCGACGGCCTGGTGGACGCGCACGGGGTCCTGTACGCGAACGAGAGCAACATCCGACGTACCGCCACCACCACGCCCCACGCCATGGTCACCCGGCTGACCACGGACTCCGCCAACCCGCACCCGGCATGGTCGGTGGGCAAGGGCTGGGCGCAGCGCTCCCTCGGCTTCGAAGAAGCCCTCGCCCGGCTGCAGGCGTCGCGCCTCGCGTTCGATCCGGAACGCGGCGAGGGCGTGGTGCTGTACGCGGACGCGCCCCTCGACGGCCGTTCCTGGCGGTACGCGGTCGTCGGCACGACCACGGAGGACGTGGAGGCGCGGGAAGCCGCGCTGGCCGATGTCCTGGCATTCGAGCGCCGCTGACCCACCCACCCGCTGAAGACGCCGTGGCGGGGTAGCAGCAGAAGGATGGACCGTCCTGCCGCACGAGGCGCGGGCGAGAACGACGCCGGACACCTGCCGGCCGTTCCGCCCGCCACGGAGCTAGGAGTCGCCATGAGGGCTTTGACCTGGCACGGGAAGCGTGACGTCCGCGTGGACACCGTGCCCGACCCCGTGATCAAGGATCCGACCGACGTGATCGTGAAGATCACCACCACCGGTCTGTGCGGCTCGGACCTGCACCTGTACGAGGTCCTCGGCCCCTTCCTGGACGCCGGTGACATCCTCGGCCACGAGCCCATGGGCATCGTGGAGGAGGTCGGAGCGGAGGTCACCCGGGTGAAACGGGGCGACCGCGTCGTCATCCCCTTCAACGTCTCCTGCGGTACCTGCCACACGTGCGGCCAAGGCCTGCACTCCCAGTGCGAGACGACCCAGGTCCACGAGTACGGCAGCGGAGCGTCCCTGTTCGGCTACACGAAGCTCTACGGGCAGGTTCCCGGCGGGCAGGCCGAGTACCTCCGCGTGCCCTTCGGCAACACGCTTCCGATCCCCGTACCGAGCCATGGGCCCGACGACCGGTTCGTGTACCTCTCCGACGTCCTGCCCACCGCGTGGCAGGCGGTCGAGTACGCGGCGATCCCGCCCGGCGGTACGGTGGCCGTCCTCGGCCTCGGACCCATCGGAGACATGGCCGCCCGCATCGCGGCCCATCGCGGCGCGAGCCTGGTCATCGGCATCGACCTCGTCCCCGAACGGCTCCGCCGGGCCGCTGCCCGAGGCGTACACGTTCTCGACCTGGCCACCTACGGCGAGGCCATCGCCGACGAGGTCCGTACGCTGACCGGTGGGCGCGGCCCGGACGCGGTCATCGACGCGGTCGGCATGGAAGCCCACGGGGCGCCCCTCGCGAAGGGGGCCCAGCACCTGACCACGATGCTGCCGGACGCGCTGGCCTCCAGGATGATGCAGCGGTTCGGCGTGGACCGCCTCTCCGCGCTCCACCTCGCCATCGACCTCGTCCGCCGGGGCGGCACCATCTCCGTGTCCGGCGTCTACGGCGGAATGGCCGACCCGCTGCCGCTGCTGACCCTGTTCGACAAGCAGATCCAGCTCCGGATGGGCCAGGCCAACGTCTGGCGCTGGGTCGACGACCTGCTCCCCCTGGTGACGAACGGCGACCCCCTGGGAGTCGAGGACTTCGCCACCCACCGGGTGCCCCTCGCCGAGGCGCCGCAGGCCTACGAGATGTTCCAGAAGAAGCAGGACGGAGCCGTCAAGGTCCTGTTCCACCCCTGACGACGGGGGTCAGTCCTTCGAGACCGGAAAGAGAAGGCCGGTTCCGGTGAGCTCGAGCAGATGCAGCAGCTGCGGCTGAGGGGAGCGCAGGCTGATACGGCGTCCGTGCTGGTGCGCGAGGTGCCGGGCCTCGAGGAGGGCGTTCAGACCCGAGGAGTCGCAGAAGGACAACTCCGCCACGTCGACGGCGATCTCACCGGGGCCGCCGGGCTGCGTGATCGCGGCGCACAGGGCGGCGAGGAGCATCGGTGCCCGCGCGATGTCCATCTCACCCCCGACCTGCACGACGAGCCGCTCGTTGCCTCCGCTCGCCCCCGCCGCCGCGTCACGGTTCTCCTGATCACCCATGGGGCAACTATGGGGCACGCCGCCTGCGAAGGGGTAGTCGCTCGCGTGGACGAGGCGTCGGAGCGGCTTCCGGCCGCCGCGTTCCCACGGGTGGCCAACACGGCGCCACCGAGGGGGAGATGCGGGATGCTGGGGGAAGCGCGCCGCGCGAAAGCGCACTGGTGGTGCGCTTCGCGTGCACGAATGCGGTGGGCAGGGGGACCGGTCGGTGTTACGGATCCACTTCACGACGGAAGACCTCGCCCGGACACGGGTGGCCGCAACGATCGGTGTCGCGGCGGAGGTCTATTACAGCCTGGAACTGCTGAGGGAGAAGCGGGACCTGCGTCACTACCGCGCGTGGAGGTCAGCGGTCGCCGGCCGGACGGGAGCGGACACACGGCCTCTGACGTCCTTGCTCCCCGTACGCGGTCCCGGGCTTGATCTGCTGGCCCTGATGGGTGACGTGCCCTCGTTGGACCACGCGGTGGACAACCTGATGCACGCCCCGGTGCCCCGGCTGCGACGCGAGTTCGCGGGTCTCGACTTCCACCCCCGGCACCTGCCGTGGGCCAGGAGGGTGTCCGAGGGGGATCGCGACGCGCGACGGGAGCTCGCCGAGGCCGTGCGCGCCTGCCACCGGCTGACCGTGGAGCCCTTCTGGCACGAAGGGCGGTCCGCACTCGTCGCGCTGTCCACCCGTTGCGCCAGCCTGGTGCTGGAGGGCGGCACCGATCTGCTGCTGCGTTCGGTCTGCGCACCCCTGGTCCGCTGGAATCCGCCGGTACTGGAGGCTCCCTATCCGCGTCCCGTCGAGGTACATCTGCGGGGCAGGGGACTGCTCATCACGCCCACCGTCTTCGCGAACCACCCGGTGAGCCTCCTGTGGGACCCGCTGGACAGCGCACAGCCACCCCGGCTGACGGTGCCCGCTCTCCGCCACGCCCTGACCGGCGGTGGACCGGCGGCACCGGACGGCTCGGCCCTTCGGAACCTGGAGTCCCTGGTGGGCCGCACGAGAGCTGCCGCTCTTCGGGTGGCAGCGGAAGGCTGTACGACGACCGAACTCGGTCGCCGCCTGAACGTCACCGCTGCGGCGGCCAGTCAGCACGCGACAGCGCTGCGGAACTCCGGCCTCATCACGACCACCCGCCGAGGCGGCTCCGTCCGGCACCTCGCCACCCCCCTCGGGCTGGCCCTGCTGCGGACGGGCACCCTGACCCCACCGTAGGCTCCGAGGGGGCGCGCCCGCCGTCGCGTCAGGAGCCGCCCCCCGCCCCCCTTTAAGCCGTGGCTTAAGAGCTGGGCCGTGGGCCGTCGGCTCGCCCAGGATGGGAAGCCGCACCGCACACGACCTGTACGCGGCGGTGCGAAGAGCGGACAAGACGCCGAACGGGAATGCGGACGCTGCGAGGGCCGAGCTCGTCACGCGGTGCTCCCACGAACCTGACGGGGGACTGCGACCGTCCGGCCCTGCGGCGTCCGCCGCCACCGGAAGAACACCGACTGAAGGGGAGGGACCATGCCCGCATCGAGGTTTCGGACGATGACCACCAGCACGGCCATGGCCGCGGGACTCGCTCTCGCGGCCCTGACCGCGCCCGTGGCGTCAGCAGCACCGTCCACGGGGAGCGCAAGCGGTTACGACCGGTGCGCCAGCCCCAACTTCTGCCTGTTCGAGAACATCGACGGGCAGGGGCGCGTCCTCGGCCTGCAAGGGGAACGCAGGACTCTCCCCCTGGACTTCGACAACATCACGTCGTCCCTCCGGAATCGCACCGGCCGGATCTGGTCCGTCTACACGGGGACCAACTTCACGGGACGCTGCCTGCCCGTCTCCGCCACCTACACGGGGAACGTCACCCAGTACAGCTTGAACGACCAGATCAGCTCCGTGCGGCCCGGCCCCTGCCCGGCCTGACCGTCAGGTACGACCGCCTGGTTCGGCCCCCGCGCCGGAGCCGGACCAGGCACTGCACTGACGGCGGCGTGACCGCAGCGGTCCGAAGCCTGTTGTCTCCACATGACCCCAGATGACATCGAGCACCTCATGGACGCGCCCGGCGACCGGCTGCCGCTCCTCACGCCCGGCGAGGCCGGCGCGATCGTCGCCCTGCTCGGCCGCCTCGCCCACCGCGACGACGATCAACTCCGCAGGGCCGCCCTCGAGCTGCAGACGCGGCTCGGGCTGCGCCTGCCGACACCCTGACGATCTGCGCACAGGGCCACCTGCTGGGTCCCTGGCAGCAGCTGACCGGTCACACCGAGTAACGCTGCCACAGCTTCACGGCCGTCTTCGGGTTGGACGCGGAGTTGGACTTGTTCGCCACCAGGCAGCGGTACTGCTTGCCCTGGTAGGAGACCCGGTCGTTCTCCGCGTACTGCCGGTTGACTTTCCAGTCCGAAAATCCTGCTGCCATGTCGCGGTACCTTTCATCGGGCCGGCCCACTGCCGGACCCGCCCGAATCCTCGCACGTCGGAGCCCCCGGCCGGCCCGGGCGAGGGCGACGCCGCCCCTACCGGCCGACGCCCGCGGCAGCCGGCCCACCCCGGGCGGGGCCTCCCCTCACCTCCGTGACCCGGTGCTGTCGTAAGCTCCGCGCGGTGATCAACCGCGCAGGCGCGGCGGGTCGGTCCGGAACCGGGGAGGGGGAAGCGCCCCAGGGGCCCGGAGGCGAGCGACGAGCGGGACGAAGGTGTCAGGGCAATGGGAAACACACGCACATGGGGGGCGGCGGCCGCGGCCGCTCTGGTCCTGTGGGGATCCACGGGCTGCGGTCCGGCCGCGACGGCCGGACGGGACGGCCCGCCGCCCGCCGGCGCGCGCACCGTGGTCCACGACGCCGCCACCACCGAGGAGGGGCGCCGCGGGGTCGAGGCCCGCTGGGTCGACGGCGGCATGGCGGCCGTGGCCCGCGACGACGCCAAGGACGGTCTGGTCCAGCCCGCGTGGACGAACGGCGGCTCGATAGCCCGTACCGTCGGCCGGCTGTACGCGTCGGGCACGAACGGCGGCTCCGGCGCCTGCACGGCGACCGTCGTCGGCGTCCGCACCGTGATCACTGCCGCGCACTGTGTCAGGACACCCGCCGAAGGAGCGCCCGCGCAGGCGGCTACCTGGGACGAGGACCTCTATTTCGTTCCGGGATACCAGAACGGGGCGGGGCCCCACGGCGGCTTCACGGTGCGGCGCGTACGGATGGCCGAGGACTGGCAGAGGTACGGGCGGGACGTCGCGATGCTGGAGATGAACGCAGGCCCCGACGGACGGAACATCTCCGAGGCGACCGGCGCCCAACCCGTCTCCTTCACCGCGGAACCCGGCGCGCCCGCGCACTTCTTCGGCTACCCCTACACGGACCGGGTGCTGCACTGCTCGGGTGTGACCACATGGGCGGCCGGCAAGACCCTGTTGCGCGTGCCCTGCCTGATGGGGATGGGGTCGAGCGGCGGCCCGTACGTCTCGGGCGACCCCGCGCAGGGCAGCGTTGTCGCGGTGAACATCAGCGGTGACGGGGACGCGAGCTTCGGAACGGCACTCGGCGCCTTCGCCCACGGCCTGTACCAGCAGTCCGAGCTCGGGTGACGAGCTGCTCGCCGCTGCCGCTGTTCTCGTTGCCGGCCACCACCTGATCCGACCGACGGGGACGCCACGCCTGCACGAGCTCGTGGGGCTGATGAAGCGCAGGACAGTGGCCGCCGACCCCGTGGTCGGGTAGGGACGCCGCCCAGCGCAGTCCGACTCCCGCGCACTCAGCTGCGCGCCGGTAGTTGCTGGGCGAAGCGGCGGACGGCATCGGTGAAGGCATCCGGAGCATCGAAGTTCGCGAGATGTCCTGCCCGCGGTACCAACTCGATCCGGGCGTGCGGATGCGCACGGGCGAAGTCCAGCTCGCCGGAACGGAAGACGGTGTCCTTCTCGCCGTTCAGGAGGAGCGCGGGAGCCGCCACGTGACGCATCGAACCCGCGTCGAACCGGCCCAGCACCTCACCCCATGCGGCCGGCAGGGTGTGGAAGGCATAGCCGGCGAGGACGGTCGCCTCGACCACCTCGGGTGGATAGAGCCGGCGCAGCAACCGGTCGTTCCACCGGGCCAGACGGTGCGCCGGTATGCGGGGGACGAGCCCGGCGACCCACCGGTACGGCGTTGCCCACGGGCCGCGAGTGGAGGCACTGGCCCCAGCAAGGACCAGGCCGCGCAGTCGCTCGGGGCAGCGCCGGGCGAACTCCAGCGCGGCGTATCCGCCGAGCGAGTGCCCGACGACGAGGGCCGGTCCGCGGTCGAGCGAATCCACGGCGGAAGCGATGATCTCCGTGGCCGCGTCGAGGCTCCAGGGTTGAGCGGCACGGGCGCCGTGGCCGGGCAGGTCGACCGCGGCCACCCGGAAGTCCCCTTGCAGCGCCGCGATCTGTGGGCTCCACTGCCCCGCGCTGAACCGCGTCCCGTGTACGAAGACGATGGGTGGTGCGTCCGCTGCCTTCATGATTCCCCCCGATCCACATGCTCCTCGGGCCGACTCTACCGGGGCCACAACGAGGCGCTGAGGTGCGGAAATTACGGCCTCAGTGGACCGGGCGGAGGGCCGCCAGGTCGCGGACGGCGAGTTCGGGGCGGGCGGTCAGCGCCGTGTGCACTGCGCCCAGGACCGGCAACTCGGCGTGCCGCCGGGCCAGTTCCACGTCCTTGGCCGCCAGCGCCACGGGGAAATGGGAGCCCTCCGCATAGGCTCGGGCCACCGCTCCGGCGAGGGGCCCGCGGGCCAGCGTCGAACGGAGCAGCCACTCCGGCAGGCCCAGGGCGGAGCCGAGCTCCAGGGCTTCGGACACCAGCGCGACCCCACCGATCGCCGCGTTGATCAGGACCAACTTGAGAGCGGCACCGGAGCCCGCCGGGCCGCACTCGGTCACCTCGCCCAGGGCGTCGAGGACTTGGCGGACCGGGCCGGGCAGCGGGCCGCCGGCCAGTACCCAGAGCTCACCGGAGGCGGCCCGGTCCACGCTGCCCATGACCGGGGCGTCGGTCAGGGCCACCCCGTCCGGCAGGCGTCCGGCCAGCTCCCGTACGGCCTGCGGGCCCACGGTCGACGTGTCGATCCAGTGGGTGCCGGGGCGCAGCCCGGGCAACAGCTCGTCGGCGACGGCGCGCAGGGCGGCCGGGTCGGCGAGCATCGTGATCACGAGGTCCGCATCGCGGACCGCGTCGGCGGGGCTGTCCGCCGGGATCGCGCCGGCCTCCGCGAGCGGGCGGGTCCTGCCGGGGGTGCGGTTCCACACGGTCAGCCGATGGCCGACGGCGAGCAGGCGGAGGGCCATCGGGGCGCCCATGGTGCCCAAACCGAGGAAGGCGACGTGCGGTGCGTTGGCTGCGGGGGTGTTCATGCCCCGACGCTAGAGCCGCCCCGGCCATGCGACAAGCGAATGAATAGCATGGTTCCCATGCAGATTCCGCATGAGCTCTTCAAGGTCTTCCGCAGCGTGGCCCGCCACGGCTCCTTCACGGCCGCGGCCCAGGCCCTGGGCTATACCCAATCCGCGGTGTCCCGGCAGGTGCAGAACCTGGAGGAGGAATGGGGTGCACCGCTGTTCGACCGGCTGCCGCGTGGGGTGCGGCTCACGGAGGCCGGCCGGGCCCTGCTGCCGCACGCCGAGGCGGTGGACGACCGGCTGCGCACGGCCCGCACCGAACTGGACGACCTGCGGACGCTGGACGGGGGCCGACTGCGGATCGGCGCGTTCTCCACCGCCGACGCCTCTCTGGTGCCCCGCACCCTGGCGGCGTTCCGGTCCCGGCACCCTGCCGTGCGGGTGACCCGTACCGAGGGTGGATCGGCCCTGCAGCTGGCCCTGCTGGCCGGCGGCGAGCTGGATCTGGGCGTGGTCGGGACGATGTGCGGACAGCCGCTGGAGGGTTGCGATCTGCACCACCTGCTGGACGAGCGGATGTACGTGGCGGTGCCCCGTGGCCATGCGCTGGCCGGGCGGCGTTCGGCGCGGTTGGCCGAGTTCGCCGGGGAGGAGTGGATCGCCGCGAGCAGCCGTCCCGAGGAGACCCTGATGTCCACAGCACTGGCGCGGGGGTTCCGGCCCCGGACGGGCTTCTTGGCCGCCGACTGGATCGCCAAGCAGGGGTTCGTGGCCGCCGGCCTGGGGGTCACCCTGGTGCCTGAGCTGGCGGCCTCCTCGGCCCGCGCGGACATCGCCCTCGTACCGCTGCGGGCGGAGGACTCCCCGCGGCGCCAGGTGTACGCCGCGACCCCGCGCGGCGTGGCCCCTTCCGCTGCGGTGGCTGCTTTCCTGGGCCTCTTGCGGTCGGTCGCCGCCGAGTTGACCGGCTGACGCATGCGGAACGCCGCGGCGGGCCACCGGCAAGGCCACCGCCACCGAGCAGGCGTGGGGAGCGGTACACGTCGCGCCCCACGCCGCACGGCCGCGGCGGCACCCCGCACACCCGGGCCATCGGCCACACGCGGGTCGGTGCGGAGGGTCAGCCGAACTGCTTGACCGTCTTGTCGGCACTGAACGTCCCGGCGGCCTTGTAGTTGCGGTAGCCGAAGTCGTGCCGGGCGCCGGAGAGGTTGAACGGGAAGCCGAGCGGATCGTCGGGAGACGAGGAGCAGTAGTCCGCGGACCAGTTGAAGCCGTAGGCCGGCAGGCGGCCGTCTCCAATCAAGTTGACGACATGTCACTCCTCACGACGGCGCTTGTGGTACGCGTACGTCAGAGCCAGGAGAAGCGGGCCCCACAGGCTCAGCGGGAGCGTGGCCGCTGCCGCGAGGGCCTTCCACCAGCCGTTGGAGTACTCGACGAGGGGGACCCCGCCGATGTGGAGAAAGGCGAGCGGCAGCGGGTCCCACAGCGCGATCAGCCCCAGAGCGCCCAAGGTGGCCGGGACGATCGCTGCGAGCGGTGGAATACGTCGGCCGCCGATGATCGGGATCCAGGAAGGAGCGACTTCGCCCCATCCGGCCACCAGGCCGAAGGAAAGGTAGGCGAGCCCCTCGGAGAGAAGGCTGAGCCCGAAGACGTAGAGGATCACCCACCAGTGCCACGGCTGGTGGACGGCGTAGACCTGGCCCATCTCGTAGTCGAATGCGAACGGCAGGCGCCAGAGGCACGACGGCAGGACAACCAGGGGTATGACCTGGGCGGAGCGGATGGCCCACCTGGGGACGGGCCGCGCGGTGTCACCGACCGTCGGGGATGGATGAAGCGTCGTGAATCGCATGGGCCGATCTTCCTTGCCCGGCTGGCGCCGGGGGATCGGCCCGAAGCAGTGTCTGATGCTCACCCATGCGAGGGGCATGGAGTCCTCCGCTGGGAGGGCGGCCGCGGCTCCGGGCGGGTTTCGCTGGCAGGGGCGGCCCGCTTTGTGCGGGCGAACGGCCGCCTCGCCCTGGCGGGCTGACCGCCATCACGCTTTCAAGTTCAGTACCTCCGAGAGTTGGCGGGCCGCGCATCGGCGGCCGCGCATCGGCAGGAGTGCATCACGTACGGCGGCGGCGGCCTATGCGCGACCGGGAAGACCTGGCGGTCCGTCGATTTCCCTTCTGCGCAAAACGCCGACCGGGTAGGGATCTTCTTCTCGTGAACCCTTGCCTGTCGTGAGGGGCGTGATGAATGCTGGCCTCGCCCGTCAGGTGGATGGCGGCACATGCCGTGCTGGAAGAGAGGCGCATCGCCTCTTGGTTCCTTCGCGGCAGAAGTAATGTGCACGCGGTTTGCTACGGGCGTCGGCCTGTCCGGCGCTTTGTCCGTAGTCGCGTAATGCCGCGCATGCGTCAGCATGCTGTCGGCTCGTCACCAGGCACCCGCTTCATCTCAAGGGAAGGAATTTCCATGCCAAAACGAGTTCGTGCCTCGCTCATCGGGGTGTCATTGGCAGTGGCGACCGTGGTCGTGCCCCTGCTGGTTCAGGCGCCCTCCGCCGGAGCCGCGGTCCGCAAGCACGTGTCCGCCGACTACACGCTCTTGCGGCGGGCCCCGCACTCGTACGTTCTGGGTACGGCGTACCGCAATTGGACGGTCGACGTGCAGGGCGAGCAGAGCGGCGGGTACCGGTGGGGCCGCGTGTACGGGGACCTCAACGCGTGTCTGTGGACCTTCTCGGGAGCGGTCGCGGGCAGTGCGTCCGCCGCCGACGGTTGTGGCACCGAGGCCACGCTGCCGACCTCGCTCTTCACCAACGGCCAGATCGGCGGCTCCGCAGACGACGGAGCGACCGTGGCCACGGTCGCCCGGTCCGGGTGTGGCACCTGGGACGGATCGCACATCAAGGGTTACGGCAACGTGCAGCCCTGGAAGGTCCCCGCGGTGGCCAGTTCGGCCGTGAACGGCCGGGTGGCCGTCGGCCAGACCGTTCTGTGGCGCTACGTCTCGCGCGACGGCAAATGGGTGATGATCCGGGACCCGCGCGCCGCCGGCACCGATGGCGTCGGCCAGCAGGGGTGGTACTTCATTCCCCGCAACTGCCTCCCCGCCACCCTTCCCGGATAGCCCGCGAGGCGGCTACGCTCACCGTCGAAATGGCGAGGAAACGCGCTTTGTAGTACCTGTACGGCCCGGGCCTTCCGGAATCTGCGTGGACCCTCACGTCTGCGCCGAGGCCGGAAGGTCCGTGCGCTCCTCCTGACAGGTCGGCGATTCAGCCCAGCGACGTCCGTCATGAGGACATCCGGGCGCGCTGGAAATGACGAGTCATTAGCTCGTACCGCGCCATCCGGCGCGATCCGGGCATTCCTTCGATTGCTGATATAGGTGTGTCACATGAATGACTCGGCGCTCGTCAGGCAGCTGAAGGCCCGACGTGACATCACCGTCTCGAAGATTCTCGACATGGCGACGAGTGAAATTCCCAAAGTGGCGCAGCTGCATGCGAAACGCCCCAAAGAGATCCCGGCTGAGCTGCATTTCGTGACGGTCCGCATGCTCGACCTGTTCGACAACGGCCAGGCTCCCTTCGTCGAGTCCGATCTCGAGGTCTTCCGGAACATGGGGTCCCATCGCTGCTTGTTCGACTCGTTCTCCGCGTCCGACCTCCGCGACGGATTCGAGGTGGGGCACCTGGCCGGTCTGCGAGACATCCTGTCGGTGGCGAACTCCGAGAACTACGCAGAGTTCGCCAAGCTGATCACGTACGGGGCGCAGGAGAACGCCCGGATCATCGCGGCCGCCATGGCGGGCTACCACGACACGGCGCGCGTCGAACGAGGCGAGACGCTCCAGGCCCGCCGGCAACTGCTTGCCGAGGTGCTACGCGCGTCGACCGAGGTCACGTCCATGGCCGCGGCGGCGGGCATCCTCCTCCCCGAGGGCTATCTCATCCTCGTCTGCGGGTTCTTGCGGGAGGAAGGCGCCCTCGCCCGTGCGGTGGACGAGAGCCGCAGCCTGCTCCGGTCGTCGCCAGGGATCCTCTGGTCGACGCATGCGCGGCGCGACGAAATGATGGTGCTGCTCCCGGTGAACGGGGACGAGGCCGCGGCGGAGGCCCTGGGAGCGGAGCTGGTGACCGCGGCCTCTCGAACGGTCCGGTCCGTACGCGCCGCCCACGCCCTGGCCGCGACGGTGGAATCAGTCCCCGACACGCTCCGCGAACTGCGGCAGACCATGTCCGTGGTGGTGGCGATGCCCGATGCCCAGGCGCGCCCTTACACGGCGAGCGAACTGGTCCTCGAGCTGGCGATCTCCCGGCAGCCGGCACTGCAGGACCGGCTCGTCGACCTCCTGGGACCGCTCGAACAGGGGACCGATCTGCGACTCACTCTCGACGCGCTCTTCTTCTACGAGCTCGACCGTGAACAGACCGCAAAGGCACTCAACATCCACCGGAGGACCCTGAGTTACCGCCTCCAGAGGATTCGGGAGCTCAGCGGACTCGATCCCAGCAGCCCGCACGGCATCCAACTCCTCCGCGTGGCGATGACGGCAGCCAACCTCACGTCCTCCAAGAACGGCGACTCACGCGCTCGTTTCCTTCCCGTGGACTAGCGATGCCCGGTGGCACGGCCATGCGCCGCGCCCTCGGCGACACGCCGATCACGGTCGCCTCGGCATCGCACTGCGCGAGGACTCGTTCGCGCGAGGTGGTCCCGCGCGAGGTGGTGTAGCCGCCATGGATTCGATGGATTCGATGTCAATTGGGGCTACTGGGCATGAGATCCACCGTTGTGCGCCCTGTAACACCTACGAAGACAGGGGGAGAGGGGGACGCTCGTGGGAGGACCACTGGTTGGAGGACCGGACGAGACCAAGGGGGTGTCCGCAGGCCGCCGCGGGGTAGGCGCGGGATGATGTCGAGCGCGGGCCGGTACGCAGTGCCGGTCACAGCTGATCTATCGATCGCCACGGGCAGGAGCGGATCATGGAAGCTTCCCTGGACCGCATCGCCCAGCCCTGGGGAGCCCGTACGCCGTACGGGCGCGACGGATCGTGGCCGGTGCGTACGGACACCTGTCTGGCCGACGGAGTGAGCCCCGCTGACGTCCAGCGGTGGGTACGGGCTGCCTCGATCCTGCACTCCGACGGAGACGCCATGGACATCGCGGTCGTGGACGGCCGCATGGTCGGCGTGCGGGGCCGTGCGAGCGACCGCGTCAACCGGGGTCGGCTGGGTCCGAAGGACCTCTTCGGCTGGCAGGCCAACGCCTCCGCGGACCGGCTGCGCCGGCCCCTGATCCGCGAGGGGGGACGGCTCGTCGAGACCGACTGGCCGACGGCGATGGGGCGGCTCGTCTCCCGCTCCCAGGACCTCTTGCGCGAGCGCGGACCCGGCTCCATCGGCTTCTACACCTCCGGCCAGCTCTTCCTGGAGGAGTACTACACGCTTGCGGTGCTCGCCCGGGCCGGCATCGGCACGAATCATCTGGACGGCAACACCCGCCTGTGCACCGCGACCGCGGCCGAGGCGCTCAAGGAATCCTTCGGCTGCGACGGTCAGCCGGGCTCCTACGCCGACATCGACCACGCCGATGTGATCGCCCTGTTCGGACACAACCTCGCCGAGACGCAGCCCGTGCAGTGGATGCGGATCCTGGACCGTCTCGACGGCCGCGATCCACCCCGCCTGGTCTGTGTCGACCCCCGCCCCACGCCCGTGGCCCGGAGGGCCGAGGTCCACCTCGCGCCGCGAGGCGGTACCAATGTCGCCCTCCTCAACGCCCTCCTGCACGAGCTCATCCGGACGGACCGCATCGATCACGGCTTCCTCGCCGCCCACACCGTCGGCTTCGACGAGCTGTGCGCCCAGGTCGAGGAGTGCACGCCGGCGTGGGCCGCGGCCGTCTGCGACGTCCCGGCCGTCCGGACCACCGAAGCGGCAGAAGTCCTCGGCACGGCGGAACGGCTGTTGTCCACCGTCCTGCAGGGGGTCTATCAGTCCCCTCAGGCCACCGCGGCCGCCGTGCAGGTCAACAACCTGCACCTCGTTCGGGGCATGCTCGGTGGTCCCGGGGCCGGCGTCCTGCAGATGAACGGACAGCCCACGGCACAGAACACGCGGGAGTGCGGTGCCGACGGCGACCTGCCGGGCTTCCGGAACTGGCAGAACGACGAGCACGTGGCCGATCTGGCGAGGGTGTGGAACGTCGAACCGGAGCGGATCCCGCATTACGCCCCGCCCACCCATGCCCTGCAGATCTTCCGCTACGCCGAACAGGGATCCCTCGGCCTGCTGTGGATCAGCGGCACCAATCCCGCCGTGTCCCTGCCGGAACTCTCACGGATCCGCTCCATCCTCGCGCAGGAGCGGCTGTTCACCGTCGTCCAGGACCTGTTCCTGACGGAGACGGCCCAGCTGGCCGACCTGGTGCTCCCCGCCGCGACCTGGGGCGAGAAGACAGGGACGTTCACCAACGCGGACCGCACCGTGCACCTGTCCGAAAAGGCCGTCGAACCGCCGGGCCAGGCCAGGCCGGACCTCGAGATCTTCCTCGACTACGCCGCCCGTATGGACTTCCGCGACAAGGACGGTGCCCCCCTGCTCCACTGGCACGACCCGGAGTCGGCGTTCGAGGCCTGGAAACGGTGCAGCGCCGGCCGCCCCTGCGACTACACCGGCCTCACCTACGACCTGCTTCGCGGCCCCAGCGGCATCCAGTGGCCGTGCAACGAGCGCGCGCCCGAGGGAACGGAGCGGCTCTACACCGACGGCGTCAGCTGGGCCCGTCCCGACCTGTGCGAGACCTGCGGGAAGGACCTGGAGACCGGCGCCGCGGACTGCGCCGTCGACTACCGCGCCCGTAACCCCGACGGCAAGGCGATGATCAAGGCCGCCGCCTACCTGCCGCCCCACGAACCGACCAGCCCGGAGTACCCGTTCCAACTCACGACCGGACGGACGATCTACCACTTCCACACCCGGACGAAGACCGGCCGGGTGCCCCAGTTGAACGCCGCCGCTCCCGACGTGTGGGTCGAGGTGTCCGTCGCCGACGCCACCGAACGGGGCCTCGAAGAAGGAGACCTGGTGGAAGTCGCGTCTCCCCGGGGAAGCCTGCGCGGACGGGTGCGCGTGACCGACGTCCGCCAGGGGATGCTGTTCGTACCGTTCCACTACGGCTACTGGGACACCCCCGCCGGCCACGGCCCCGACGGCAGGACCCCCGGGCGGGCAGCCAACGAGACGACGGTCACGGACTGGGACCCGGCCTCCAAACAGCCCTTGTTCAAGACTTCGGCGGCCGCACTCACGCTCGTCGAGCGCGCGGAGGGCGCGTCGGCGCCGGCGCCCACCACCGCGGCCTCCGCCCCGGCCCGGCCGGGCAGCGCGCCCCCGACGGTCGGCGGTCCGTCCGCGCACGCCGTCCACGCGTTCGGCGACGGGCGGTCCGGGCGCGAGGGAGGTGTGCGGTGAACGGAACCCTATGGACCCTGCGGACCCTGCACCACGGAGAGGAAGACCTCGCGTCGGAGTTCCTCAGGGTGGCCGACACGCACCGTGACGAGCACGAGGTGCACCACGTCTCCACCGATCTGGCGCGGTGGTCCGCAGAGCACGCGAGGCGTCTGGCCGAGACGGGCGACGTCCAGGGGCCGCTCACGGACACGACGCTCACGGACACGATGCTCACGGGCACGACGCTCATGGACACGACCGCCACGCTCCGCCCGGACCGGCCCCGCACGGCACCGCCGTCCGGAGACCGGACGGGTGGGCCGGAGAGCGGGCTGGTCCTGCTGGAGGACCTCTGCGGCCTGCACCTCGCAGCCGCGCGCAACTCCCTCCACTGGGAGATGCTGGCCCAGACGGCTCAGGCCACCCGCGACGCGAAGCTCCTGGCCCTTGCCTCCTCCTGCCATCCCCAGACCCTGCGCCAGATGCGCTGGACCAACACCATGATCAAAAATCTCTGCCCCCAGGTGCTGACCAGCCTGTTAGCCCCACGGCTCTCGGCTCCCCTCGGAGGGCTCATGGCCCACACCACGCACCCGGAGCCCCTGTGCGACCGCGTTGACGTGGTGACCGGCGCCGCCCGGGGGCCGGGAGCCGCCACCGTCCGTGAACCGGCGCGGCGCGGAAGTGGCCCTGGTGGGACTGGAGGCGGCCGCGCACCTGGAGGAAGTCGCCGGCTCGCTGCGCAACGACGCCGCCCGCCGGGAGGCCGACGTCACCGATGACGCGGCGACGGCCGCCCCCGCACGTCAGATCGCAGCCCGGACGGCCGCAGTAGCGCTGCGTACCGGCCCGGTTATGATTTCTTTGTGGCCGAGGCCGCCGGCCGCCGCTCGCCAGTCGTACCGGCACGGCTCGTCGTCGTACCGGCCGCACCTTTTCCGGAGGTCGCGATGGATGTCCTGGTGCTTGTCGGACGCATTCTCTTCGCGGTGCTGTTCCTCGGTTCGGCGCTCAACCACCTGACACAGACCAAGGCCATGACCGGCTACGTGGAGAGCCGCGGCGTCCCGTCCGCAGCCGCGGCCGGCGCGGTGGCGGGCAGTGGACTGCTGCTCCTGGCGGGAGGCCTGATGGTGGCCGTCGGGCTCTGGGCGGACCTGGGCGCCCTCCTCCTGGCCGCGTTCCTCTTCCCGACCGCGGTGATCATGCACGCGTACTGGAAGGAGGGCGACGGCCAGGCCCGCCAGATGGAGATGGTGCATTTCCTCAAAGACATCAGCCTGGGCGGTGCCGCCCTCGTTCTGTTCGCCTTCTTCTCGTACGCCGGCCACGACCTCGGCCTCACGATCACGGGACCGCTGTTCCACATCGACTGAGTCAGTGGCAGCACGGCACGGTACGGGCGTCGGGCGGCGAATCGGCGCGCGCTGCGCGCTCCCGGGCCGTTACCCGCCGGTCGCGTTCCGCGCCGTCTGGAGAGCCTGATCGGCGATGGTGATGGCTTCTTGGTCGTGACCCGCCGCCTTCGCCGTCCGGGCCTGGCTGAGGGACACGCGGAGCAACTCGACGGTGTGCTCCGGCAGGCCGGACGACGCGACGACGCCTTCCAGCTCCCGGATGATGTCGCTTGCCAGGTCCTCGGACATCGTGCGTCTCCTTCAACCGTTGATCAAGGACTGACGACGTTGCCACGCCCTGTTGCGCGGGACAAGGCGCCGTGCTGCCCGACCACCCGGACGCGCGGCCGCCGCGAGCGCGGGCCCGGCCGTGAAGTGCTCGGCCGGAGCCGCCCGCTGCCGACGTCCTGAGCGGTCCCTCCGTATCCGCCCCGACGCGCGACCGGGGCGCGATCTCCCCGTACGGGTGACGTGCCGGGTGTTTTCGGCGCGGCGCGTGGGACCTGCCCTCGACAATTCCCCCGTCGGTTGCTCGGTGCGACGCAGGTGGGAGTCTCATGGCGAACGGTACTGTCCTACTGGCCTTGCGCGAGGATCCGCTGGGCCGGGGCGTCGGCGGTGAACAGCTGCGACGCATCGCCAAGGAGCTGGAGAACCGCGGGCTGGAAGTGCGGTGGGCGCGGACGGTCGAGGGGGCCGGCGCCGTACTGAGTACCGAGGCCGGGCTGACGGCCGCCGTCGTGGCGTGGGACCTCCCGCCGGAGAGCGGCGAAGAGGCCTCCGGCGGGGGCGGGACGGTGCTGCGACAGATCTCCCGCCGCTTCAAGGACCTGCCGGTCTTCGTGGTGATGTCCGAGACGTCGGACCTCGGCCTGGACCGGCTGCCCCTGTGGGTCGCGGAAATCGCCGTCGGCTACATCTGGCCGCTGGAGGACACCCCTTCCTTCATCGCCGGCCGGGTCGTCAGCGCGGCTCGCGCCTACGGTGACACCGTCCTGCCACCGTTCTTCAAGGCGCTGAGGCTGTTCGACGACGCGCACGAGTACTCCTGGCACACCCCCGCGCACTCCGGCGGAGTGGCGTTCTTGAAGTCACCGGTCGGCCGGGCGTTCTTCGACTACTACGGTGAGCGCCTCCTGCGCACCGACCTGTCGATCTCGGTGGAGGAGCTGGGTTCCCTCTTCGAGCACAGCGGCCCCATCGGCGACGCGGAGCGAAACGCGGCCCGGATCTTCGGGGCGGACCGGACGTACTTCGTACTCCACGGGAATTCCACCGCCGATCGGATGGTCGGCCACTACTGCGTCACCACCGACGAGATCGCCCTGGTGGACCGCAACTGTCACAAGTCGGTGCTGCACGGGCTGGTGATCTCGGGCGCGCGACCGGTCTACCTCGTCCCGACCCGCAACGGCTACGGCCTGGCGGGTCCCCTGCCCGTGAGCGAGACGCTGCCCGCAGCGGTGGCCGCACGCATTGCCGCCCATCCACTGCTGCCCGGGGCGGTTTCCCCGCAAGCCCAGTACGCGGTCGTCACCAACTCCACGTACGACGGCTTGTGCTGCGACACCGTGCGGACCGCGCGCGCCCTGGCACCCAGTACGCCCCGGCTCCACTTCGACGAAGCCTGGTTCGCCTACGCGCGCTTCCACCCGCTCTACGAGGGCCGGTACGGCATGGCGGTGGGCCCGGACACCTTCGAAGGCGACGAGCGTCCGACCGTTTTCGCCACCCAGTCGACGCACAAGCTGCTGGCCGCCCTGTCACAGACGGCCATGGTGCACGTCAAGTCCTCGCCGCGGGCACCGGTCGAGCACCATCGGTTCAACGAGGCGTTCATGATGCACGGCACCACCTCCGCCCTGTATCCGGCCATCGCCTCGCTGGATGTTGCCGCGGCGATGATGGACGGCCCGCAGGGCGAGTGGCTGATCAACGAGGCGGTCACCGAAGCGATCCGCTTCCGGCAGGCCGTCGTCCGTACCGGACGACGGATCGCGGCCGCCGGCGACCGGCCGCCGTGGTTCTTCGGCGTCTGGCAGCCGGACACCGTGACCGACCCGGCCGACGGGAGCAGCGTCCCGTTCGCCGACGCCTCCCCGGCGCTGCTGGCCGCCGACCCCCGTTGCTGGGAGCTGGACCCCGACGCGGACTGGCACGGCTTCCCCGGACTGAGCCGGGGACAGTGCCTGCTGGACCCGATCAAGGTGACGCTGACCTGCCCCGGCGTCGACGCGAGCGGCCGGGCGGACTCCTGGGGCATTCCTGCCCGGATCCTCACCGCCTACCTGGCCGGCCGGGGCATCGTCGTGGAGAAGACCGACACCTACACCGCCCTCGTCCTGTTCTCCATGGGCATCACCAAGGGGAAATGGGGCACCTTGATGGACGCCCTCATGGACTTCAAGGCCCTCCACGACGCCGACGCCCCCCTGCGCCACGTCCTGCCCCACCTGGTCGAGCGCCACCCACAGCGTTACGGCCGCTCGACTCTGCGCGGTCTGTGCCAGGACATGCACGAACACCTCACCCGCGCCGAACTGATCGACGCCCTGGACGCGGCCTTCCAGCAGCTGCCCGAACCCGTCGTGCCGCCCCGGACCTGCTACCAGCAGCTGATCCGGGGCGGCACCGAACGCCTGCGTCTGACCGACGCCGCCGGCAGGGTGGCCGCCGCCATGGTCACCGTCACCCCGCCCGGCATCCCCGTCCTGATGCCCGGAGAAGCCCTCGGGGATCCCGACAGTCCCGTCCTGCGCTACCTCAGGGCGCTGGAAACCTTCGACAGGGACTTCCCCGGCTTCCACAGCGAAGCGCACGGAGTGACCATCGACCCGGACACCGGCGACTACCTCATCGAATGCGTACGCCAGGACGTCCGGACGCGCTGGCGCTCATGACACCGGCACGCGCAGCCGTCAGGGCCCTCAGCGATCCGCGGCGCCGCGCCGCACTCGTCACTCACGGAGCCGCCGTTCAGATCCGCCACAGCAACCAGGGATCCTCGCGGCAGTCCTGCTGGAGGACCGGTTCGTTCTCCCGGCTCCCCGCCCGGGACGAGGCGCACTTGCCGCTGTGCACGTTGACCAGCTGCCAGGCACGGGAGGCGTCCTGGTACCGCACCGTCCAGAACTGGTCAGGGAACAGGCCCTCCCTGTCCCCGCAGTCGTACTGCGTGACGGGGGCGTCGTTGGTGACGCGGGCCGCCTCGACGGACAGGCACAAGCCGCTGTACCGGTTGCGCACCGAGTACACGGTGCCGGCCGTGCCCGTGGATTCCGGGGTGAGGTGCCAGCGCTGCTCAAGGCTGTCGCCACAGGACGACTGGATCAGGCCGTCGGCCGGGGCGTTGCTCCCCTCGGGCACGGACAGACACATGCGGCTCCCGGCGTTGGACAGCTGGAGCAGACCGTCCGAAGGGGACGGGACGGCCGTCGTGCCGGGAACGGGACCGCCGGTGGCGGTTGCGGCCCCGGAGGGCGAGGAAGAGGACGAGGACGACGGAATCGGAGAGGCGCCGTTCGCGGGCGACCCCGTCGATGCGGGGAGGCCGGGAGAGGCCGACGGGGGAGGCGACGCGTCCGGGAGCGTGCCGCCCGGAGACGAAGTGGAGGGCGTGGGGGTCGCGGGAGCCGATGGGCGCGCCGCGCCACGGGATCCCGGCAGCTGACGTTCCGCGGAGCCCTTCACGGCCGAGGTCGCCGCGTTCCGCTGATGGCCGACGGCGACCACGGCGACCATGGCGATCGCGGCGATCGCGGCGATGCCGAGGATCGCGGCCGCGGCGACACCAGCCAGCAGGGTGCGGTTGGGCCCCGGGCGCGCGGCCACGACGGCGCCCCCTCCCGCCGCGGGCCACGGCGCGAGGTCGTACGGCAAGGGCGGGGGCTCCGGGCCGTCCACCGGCCGGGCGGCGGCCGCCGACAACGGCCGATCGGTCCGCTCCAGGACGACACCCTCGAGGGCCGCACCATCGTGCGCCTCCCGGTGGCCTTCGCTGCCGAGCTCGCTCCGCACCTCCTGGTGCAAGCGCTCGGCTTCCCACCGGCCGTGCTCCAGCGCGTCGGCGATCCGCGCCAGGGCGAGGGTCACGTCGCCGCCGGCGACGGCGCTCCGGCCGTCCCCGGCGGGCAGTGCCCGGTACCGGGCCCTCGTATCGGCGAGCACCTGCCGAGCGGCCAGCCGGGCGGCCCACATCGCACCGAGCTGACCGAAAGCCCGTTCCACAAGTCCGTGTGACGGCGTTTCGGGCTCAGGTTCGGGCGCACCGCTCCCGTGTGCTGCCCGCCCGTCCGGCCCGTCCCGCCCGTCCGGCCCGTCCGGCCCGTCCCGCTCCTCCTGTCCGGCCCGAGGTGATCCGGCCTCCGGCCGGGGTGCGGGGGGCTCTTCCGTCAGCAGGGTGACGATCGAGAGCAGGCTCCTCACGAGGCGTTCCGATTCGGCGAGATCGGCTTCCGCGCGGCGGAGCGCCTCCTCCAGCTTCGGTTCGGGGCCCGCCTCCGCCTCGGCGATCAGTGCCGCCTCGTGGAGACCGCGCGCGCGTCGCAGCATCTCCTCGCGTCCACGTCCGTCCCGCACGCGGTCCCGTACGACGGTGTTGAGCCTTCCCAGGGGAATGATCCGGGCGGCGCACCGGTACTCGCTCCACATCGTCCTGCCGCCGCCGTAGCGCTGCGCCATCTCCCGCACCGTCAGCTCGGCGGTCAGCTCGACCAGGAGCAGGGCTAGGTCGTCGGCTGCTCGTGTCGCGCCCTTCATGTCCCCCTGTGGACGTCCCGTCCTGCCCATGGTCCCCCTCGGTTGTCCGCGGACAACCGAAGTTGTCCGTCCCCTACCCACCGGCTGGTCTGCGCGGTCCTGCCCGGACCGGCGCGGACAAGCACGGCGCCCGGCAGTGTCTGACAGCGGAGCGGCACCACGGAACACCGGTTCGGCTGTGCCGTCCACCACCAGGCACGCCGTTGTCTCGAATCCACCGGACAGACGGCGTAAGTGCGTCGGCACACGAGTGCGGGGGGCGAAGACCCCTCCGGCCGACGAACGACCGGCCGCACGGCCAGAGTGCGGCCGGTACCAGTCAGCATCCCCACCAGAGAGGTGAGCCAGTGACCAAGCACCGAACCCTGAGCACGGCCAGGTCGTGGAAGGTCGTCGTCGCACTGTTGATGACCTTCTTCGCATCCGCGGCGACGATGAGCGCGGCCAGCGCGGCCGGAGGCCGCCCGGACTTCTCGGCCCAGGCAGCCGCTCTCGGCCTGGACGGCACCCAGGCCGGGAACCTGCAGGACGAGGCCGATGGCTATCTCGCCCGGATGGGCGGAACGCAGGTCTCCGCCGACCGGATCGTCCTGCCCGGGGGACGGGGAGAGCTGCTCCTGCCCCTGCCGGGGGAGAGCCGTCCCCGCCACGCCGCGGCGGTGGGCGACGAACGAAGCCTGGCCGGCGCCTGCCCCTACACCTACGTGTGTGCCTTCTCGGGTCCGGATTTCACGGGCGTGGAGATACGCCTCTACAGCTGCGACACCATGACCGAGATTCCCTGGAGCGGCACCGGATCGTGGATCAACAACCAACGGTCCGCACTCCACGCGAAGTTCTACGACGTCAACCGGAACCTCGGGTGGACCTCGCCCGGCGGCTACAGCGAGGACCGCAACGCGCCGTGGGGATGGGTCTGGTACCTGAGCCCCTGCTAGGGAGGGCGTGAGGATCGACGCGACGGCCCGCAAGGCCGCGCACGCGACCCGGACGGAGGACGGCCCCGGCGTGGTGATCGCCGGGGCCGTCCTCCGTCCGGTGACGGCCTGTCACGAGGCCTCCGGTTCCCGGGTGTGCGCGGGGTGACCCGGGGTGCTGCGCACTGTCTTCAGCTTGGCTTCGTAGAGATGGTCGCGGCCGTCGGCGAGGTCACGGACCAGTCGCTGTTCGAGCGCGGCGAAAGGGCGGTGATAGGTCGCGTTGTACGCCTCGATGATCTGGAACGTCCAGTGGCCGGGGATGACGTTGCGTCCGATGATCTCGCGCCGCACGACCTCCGCCTCCCGGTGGTGGCCCGCCTTCCGCAGCAGGCGGACCGCATCGTCCAGTTCGAAGTCCGCCGTGCCGGTGAGCTGGTGGAAGCTGTAGAGGTGACCGCGGGCCCGCTCGGTGGTTTCCAGCGCCTTGGAAAGAGCCCCCAGAGCGGCCACCGTCTCCTCGCTCACTTCCCTCGGGCACTCGTGCCCCGCGACAGCGGCGGTCCGGTCGTCGTCACGTTCGTCCATGTCTGACAGCCCTTCCCCGGTGAGCAGACGCATGCGTCCGCATGCGTCCCAGGGGAACGCCCCGGGGGGAGTGGTCACGCATGCGGTGGGCAGTCGTCCGGTCGTGTGTACGGCGAAGGTCTCCGGTGGGGTGGAGCTTTCTGCAAAACACACCTGCCGGAGATCTTCGTGGCCCACCGTAATGCCAGGCCGGCCGTCTCCACGGGAGGCGGCTGCCGGCCGAACGTGTCGCATCAGGCCGTACGGTGGCGCCATGGCCGTCGGGACGGGTGCCCCGCGGGCCACGGCAGTCCGGCCGCGCGCCGCCTACGGGGTGGCGCACAGGGCCAGCGCGCTTCGCGCCAGCCCGCGCAGCCAGGCGTGGGCGGTGTCGGTGTCGTAGCGCTGGTGCCACGACAGGTAGATCGGCGCCGACGGGAGTTCGAGCGGCAGGGGGAGCACCACCAGGCCGAGGTCCGCGACCGCGGAACGCGTGGTGGCCTCGGGGACGCTGAGCACCAGATCGCCGTCGCGCGCGAACGCCAACGCCGCCGCCTCCGTGGGCGCGGTCGCCACCACGCGGCGGCTGAGGCCGAGCCGTGCGAGGGCGTCATCGAGGGCGTTGCCGAGGTTTCCACGTCGCGAGACGGTGACGTGCTCGGCGGCCGCGTACCGCTGCGCCGTGAGGGTCCCGCCGCGGGCCAGGGGGTGCCCCCGCCGCATGATGACGACGATGCGGGTCTCGCCCACGTTCTCGGCACGGATGTCCGGTGCGCCCGGCGGGTTGGCGTTGGCCTCCAGATCGACCTCACCGCGCCGCAACTCGGGGGTGTCGACGCTCGATTCCGCGACGAAGCGCAAGCGCACGCCGGGCGCCTGTCCCCGCACGGACGCGAGCAGCGCGGGTCCGCTCAGGGAGACCAGGGAATCGTGCCAGCGAAGCGTGAAAGTGCGCTCCAGCGTCGCCAGATCGAGTTCCCGGCTCGGTGCCAGGACCCCGTGGACCTGATGCAGCAGTTCGTGCACCTGCGCCCGGACGGCGATCGCATACGGCGTCGGGGTCATCGTGCGGCCGGTGCGCACCAGGATCTGATCCCCGGTCGTGCGGCGGATCCGGCCCAGACTCCGACTCATCGCGGGCGCGGTGACGTGCAGCCGGGCGGCGGCCCCGGCCACGCTCCCCTCCTCGAGCAGGGCGTCGAGCGCGGTGAGCAAATTCAAATCCAATTGCATGCGAGTAATCCTAGCCGTGCTTGACATGCAGTTGAAGTTAATGCCGGGCCTCCCTACCGTTGAGGCGTAAGCGCACGACGGAACGCGCGGCTCGGCCCCGTTCGACTTCACCGACCTCCTCAGACAGGAGCACCACCATGTCCGCGACACTTCAGACCTCGGCCCCCGCCCTCTCCGACGCCGACCTGCTCGCCCGGACCGTGATCGCCGTGCGCGCGGCCGGATCGGCGCTGCTCGAGCGCTTCGGCGAGGTGGTCCGCTACGACACGCGCGAAGAGATGATGCGCGCGCTCGCCGCCAATGACGACACGGCCCTCGACATCCTGCGCCCCCGCCTCACAGACCTCCGCCCGGACGCCGGCTGGGTGGAGGACGAACTCGACGGCGGGGCGCTGCCGCCCGGCGAGTGGTGGGTCGTGGACCCGGCCGAAGGCAACGTCAACCACCTGCACGCCCTGCCGGAATGGGCGGTCACCGCCACCCTCGTGCGCGAGAACCAGCCGGTCCTCACCGTGGTCCACCTGCCGGTGACCGGAGAGACGTACACCGCGCTCACCGGAGCCGGCGCCCATCTCGACGGCCGGCCCCTGCGCGTCTCCCCGACCGCGGACCTCGGCCTGAGCATCGTCGCCACCAGCCAGGCCCGACCCGACGAAGACGAAGAGGTTGTGCGGCGCGCCGGCTCCTCGATCACCGCGATGCTCCTCGACGCACTCGTCGTGCGCACCTCCGTGCCCGCGACCTTGCACCTGGTGAACGTCGCCGCCGGCAGGACCGAAGCCTTCTGGCAGTTCGCCGGGGCCCGCGCGGACCTGCTCCCCGGGGCGCTGCTCGTCCTGGAGGCCGGCGGACGGATCTCCGACGCCGAGGGCCGCCCCTGGACCCCGCAGAGCGACGGCTTCCTGGCCGCCGCACCCGGCGTCCACGCCGATGCCGTCGCGACACTCTCCCGCTGAACCCTGCCGAGAAACCGAAAGACCAAGAGGAGCGCATCGGTATGAACGAGATCGCAGTACTCGGGAACGGCCGCGTCGGCGGCAACCTGGCCGCAGCCCTCACCCGGGCGGGGCATCGGGTCACCGTGGCGGAGCGGGCGCAGGGCGCGGCCGCCGACGCCGCCCGCACGGCCCGGATCGTCATCAACGCCACACCGGGCGCCGGCTCACTGGAACGTCTCGCCGCCCTGCGCGCGGAACTGCGGGGCAAGATCCTCGTCGACGTCTCCAACGCGACCACCGACGGCCCGGACGGACTGCCCGCCGACCTGATCTACCCCGGATCCAGCCTCGCCGAACAGCTCCAGGAAGCGCTCCCCGAGACCCGCGTCGTCAAAACACTCAACACGATGCTCTTCCCGGTGATGACCGCGCCGTCCCTGCTCACCCAGCCGCCGACCGCGTTCCTCTCCGGTGAGGACCCGCAGGCCAAGCAGACCGTGCGCGACATGCTCACCGACCTCGGCTGGCGGAAGGAATGGATCACCGACCTCGGGGGCATCCGGACCGCGCGCGCCACGGAGGCCGCGATCCTGTTCGTGCCGCATGTGATCCGCTCCAGCGGATTCGCGCCCTTCGCGCTCTCCGTCGCCCGCTGAGCCGCACCCACCGCACGGCCGCGGGCGGGTTCGCGTCCCGCACGGACGCGACAGCGCGGCCGGGGGCCGGTGCCGGCCGGGCGGTGGGGGAGCGACGCGTACGACGCGCACCTGATGGGGGCCACCACCGCCGCGTGCCCGTCCGCCCGCCCGGTCGCGGTGGGGGAGGCGTGCGTAAGGTCGGTGGCGTGGGCCGACGGCGCGCCGCCACCGGTCCGACCCGCAGGAGGAACACGTGAAGATGGCTCAGTCGGGCGGACAGTCGCTCTCCGGCACGAGGGGGCCGGCCGACGGCATGGACGGCCTGCGCGAGCGTGGCTTCGCCCGCTACGGGGCCGAGCAGCTCGGCATCGCCCCGGCCGGCTCCGTCGCGGAGGACCTGGCCGTCATCCAGGAGGTCTGCGCGGACCTGCCGCCGGACCCGTACGCTCCCGGCACCCAACGATTCCGCCGGTACTCCCACGCCGTGTACCTGCCGTGGACGGACGCGCTGTCCTGGATTCCCGAAGTCGCCGACCCCGTCCACGGCACGGTCACCGAGCTCTCCCACGGCGATCACGACGCCGCGTCCCCGCGGCCGCGCCGCGTTCTGCCCGGTCTCCCCGAGGTGCTGCGCACCAACCCGTTGCTGCTGCGCGTCCTGCGCTGGGACATCGGACAGGTCCTGAGCCTGAAAGACCTGGGCAGGCGGCCGCTGTGGGTCGGTGTCCACGTGATCAAACTCGGCGTCGACCACCGCGGGCAGGTCGCCGTCTCGTCTCCGGACTGCCTTCACCAGGACGGAGGCTCGACGGGCACGTTCACCTTCGCCCACCTGATCAGCCGTAAGAACGTCGAGGGCGGCCAGAACCTCATCGCCACCGCGGACAGTGCGGGCCTGCGGCCCGAGGAGATCCCGACGGCGGACATCCACGCCCACTTCACCCTCAGCGACCCGCTGGAGGGCTACGCCGTCCACGACCACCGGGTCAGCCACTACGTGGGCCCGGTCCGCGCGGGATCGGATCCGGGGCCGGGTGAACGCTCCATCGTCATCGTCGGCATCGCCCCGTACGTCCCCCAGCTCTGACGGCAGAGCCGGGCCCTCGACTCCGCCTCCGCCGGATCGCGCGGGCCCGCCGTGCGGACCGCCCCGGTCTGTGGGCCCGCGAGGCGACGAGGACCCAACGGCCGCCTCCCGGTGCGCGGTCGGCGCCGACGTCGGGAGCCGACCGGAAGTCCGGCGGGAGGTGCGCCGACCTGCATTCCGGCCTATTGGTCCAGACCTATTGACCAGCCTCGGCATCCCTCCTACGATCCGGTCCGGCACAGCCCCACATGTCCCCACCTCACCCAGAGCCGGGCGTCACGCCCCCACGCGTCGGTCATGCCCATGACGCTCGGCGGGAAGGGAGCGCACCATGTTCCGTCGGAGGTCACGCACTCCGCGTCCGTCAGGCGTCTTCCGCCCTCGTGCGGACCCCGGCCGCCCCGAAGGCGACCAGGCCGGCCGGACCGGCCACACCGTGCTCGGACGCACCACGCTGCGGCGCTCCCTCGCCGCTCTGAGCGCCGTCGCCGTCATCGGCACCGGCCTGGCCGTGGCCGGCACCGTCTCGGCCGGAGCCGTCAGTACCAACCTGGTGGCCAACTCCGGCTTCGAGAACGGGCTCTCCGGCTGGGTCTGCTCCAGCGGATCCGGCACGGCCGTCAGCAGCCCGCCCGTTCCGGCGGCTCCGCGCTGAAGGCCACGCCGAGCGGCCAGGACACCGGCCAGTGCACCCAGACCATCGGCGTGCAGCCCAACTCCTCGTACACACTGAGTGCCTACGTCCAGGGCACTTACGTCTACCTCGGAGCCACGGGCACCGGCATCACCGGTGCCTCGTCCACCTGGACGCCGGGCAACCCGTCGTACGGTCAGCTCACCGTCGGCTCCACCACGGGCCCGAGCACCACCTCGGTGACGGTCTATCTGCACGGCTGGTACGGGCAGCCCGCGTACTACGCGGACGACGTCTCGCTCACCGGCCCCGGTGGCACCGACCCCACGCCGACCGCGACCCCTCCGACGACCGCTCCTCCGACGACCGCTCCTCCGACCACGGCGCCGCCCACCACCGCTCCTCCGACCACGGCGCCGCCGACCACCACCCCGCCGGGGGACACCTGCCCCACGAAACCCAAGCCGCCGGGCAAGGTGCTCCAGGGATACTGGGAGAACTGGGACGGCGCCTCGAACGGTGTCCACCCCGGCATGGGCTGGGTGCCCATCACGGACACCCGGATCGCCGCGCACGGCTACAACGTCATCAACGCCGCCTTCCCGGTGATCCTCTCGGACGGCACCGTCCTGTGGCAGGACGGCATGGACGCCAACGTCAAGGTCTCGACCCCCGCGGAGATGTGCCAGGCCAAGGCGGCCGGGGGGACCATCCTGATGTCGATCGGCGGCGCCGCCGCGGGCATCGACCTGAGCTCCAGCACGGTCGCCGACCGGTTCGTGGCGACCGTCGTACCGATCCTGAAGAAGTACAACTTCGACGGGATCGACATCGACATCGAGACCGGCCTGTCCGGCAGCGGCAACATCAACACGCTGTCCCCCTCCCAGGCCAACCTGATACGCATCATCGACGGCGTGCTGGCCCAGATGCCCGCGGGCTTCGGCCTGACCATGGCCCCCGAGACCGCGTACGTCACCGGCGGAAGCGTCACCTACGGGTCGATCTGGGGCTCGTACCTGCCGATCATCAAGAAGTACGCCGACAACGGCCGGCTGTGGTGGCTGAACATGCAGTACTACAACGGCAGCATGTACGGCTGCTCCGGCGATTCCTATCAGGCCGGAACCGTCCAGGGGTTCACCGCCCAGACCACCTGCCTGAACAACGGCCTGACCATCCAGGGCACCACCGTCAAGGTGCCCTACGACAAGCAGGTGCCCGGCCTTCCGGCCCAACCCGGCGCGGGCGGCGGCTACATGACGCCGAGCCTGGTCAGCCAGTCATGGAACGCCTTCGGCGGTTCGCTGAAGGGGCTCATGACGTGGTCGGTCAACTGGGACGGCTCGAAGGGCTGGACCTTCGCGGACAACGTCCGCTCCCTCCAGGGCCGTTGACCGCCCGCCTGCCGCAGTCCCGCCGCGGATCCTGAGCTGATACGAAAGAGAGGGCGAGGTCCCGCCCGGTCGAAGGACCGGGCGGGACCTCGCTGCTCCCAGGCGTCGACACGCCGCAACGGACTGACGAGGCTCAGAGCAAGGCGACCGGTCACCCTGAGTGAACGATGGGGCCATCGGCGCGTTGCGATGAGTTTGCGGGCGCCCGCGGGTCTATCTCTTGACGGAGACAACCGACTCAGCGGGAGCAAGCCATGGGCCTCATCCACATCGAGCTGTTCGCGACCCTCGACCTCGTCGGGCAGGCGCCCGGCGGCCCCGACGAGGACCCGGTGGGGTTCCCGTTCGGCGGCTGGCAGGCACCCCTGCTGGACGAGGTGACCGGGGCGCAGATCGGTGCCGCGTACGAAGGGACCGACGCCCTGCTGCTCGGTCGGCGGACCTACGACATCTTCGCCGCCTACTGGCCTCATCAGCACGGCGGCGAGGACAACGAGATCGCCACGCTCTTCAACAGCGTCCCGAAGTACGTGGCCTCCCGCGGCCGGCCCGACCTCTCGTGGGCGGGGTCCACGCAGCTCGGCCCCGATCTGGCCGCCGCGGTGCGCGAGCTCCGTGACCGGCACGAGCACGTGAAGGTCGTGGGGAGCCTGGACCTGGTGCAGACCCTCCTGCGCGAGAAGCTCTTCGACCGCCTCGACCTCTGGCTGCACCCGATCGTCCTCGGCGTCGGGAAGAAGCTCTTCGACGGCGGCGAGGTACCCACCAACCTCACCCTCCTCGAACCGCCGGCAGCGGGACAGAAGGGCACCGTGTACCTGCGCTACGGGCTTGCCGACGGCACCCCCGCCACGGGAGACATGAGCGCTCCCGACCGCGGTGCCGGAAACGGCCACTGAACGTTTCGGAGTCCGGCGTCCTGCGGATGTCGAGAACGTGGTACCGGCTCCGTCCCAGGGACATGCGCAGCCGCCACCGGCCGCACGAGGAAGAAGGAGGAATCGGCATGGCCATTCAGCGGATGGACAACGTCGGCATCGTCGTCGAGGACATGGACGCCGCCATCGCGTTCTTCGTGGAACTCGGAATGGAGCTGGAGGGCAGGGCGACGGTCGAGGGCCCCGTAGCCGACCAGTGCACCGGACTCGACGGCGTCCGCTGTGACATCGCGATGCTCCGGACCCCGGACGGTCACAGCCGGCTCGAACTGGCGAAGTACCGCAGCCCCGCGGCGATCAGCGCCGGGCCGCGCGACCGGCCGCACAACGTCCTGGGCACGCACCGCGTCATGTTCGCCGTCGACGACATCGAGGACACCGTTGCCCGCCTGGGCCCCCACGGCGCCGGGCTCCTCGGAGAGATCGCCCGGTTCGAGGACAGCTATCTGCTCTGCTACGTCCGCGGCCCGGAGGGCATCATCGTCGGACTCGCCGAGCAACTGCGCCGAGACGGAGGAACCGACGCGTCCGAGAGCTGACCGGGGGCGACTTCGGCCGCACGAACCGTAAACCCGGATACGACTTCGGTCGCACGGAGACATGTCGCGGTTACGACTCCGGTCGTACGCGAGGACGACCCTGGAGGGACGTGGCAGCGCGTCCCCCGCGCCGAGGATGGCCGGGTGACCGACATCATCACGGGACTGCAACTGTCCCCGCTGGAAATCCTCGTCCTGCTGGGCGCCGTCGCGCTGGTGGCGGCGCGCTGGCTTCCCCCCGCCGTCCGCCCACCCGTCACGACCGCGGCGGCATGCGGTTTCGTGCTGTCCGCGATCGTGCTGGGCGTGGTGGGCATCCGCTGGCAGATGCTGCCGGTCCTGCTGGGCGCCGCCCTCGTGTTGCCGTTCGCCGTCGCTCCTCTGATGCGACGACGCACAGGCCGACCGGCGAGGCGGGCCCGATGGTGGGTGGCCTTGCCGGGGTCGCTGGCCTGCTTCGTCCTGACCGCCACGGGCCCGGCGGCCGCCTGGGCGTTTCCCGTACCCGTGTTCCCCGAGCCGACGGGCCACTTCGCGGTCGGCACCCACGTCATGCAGTGGACCGACACGGACCGCCCCGAGACCGCCACTCCCGAACCCGACGACCGGCGCACGGTCGTGGTCCAGCTCTGGTACCCCGCACAGAAGAGCCCCGCAGGCGCGCGGCGGGCCACCTATCTCGGTCGCACGGAGCAGGAGGCGCGCATCGTGTCCGGCGCCCTCGCGGACTATGCCGGTTTCCCCGGTTTCCTGATCGACGGCCCCCCGCGGGCCCACACCCACGCGGTCGTCGACGCCCCGGCGGCCCCCGACGGCGCACGTTTCCCGGTCGTCCTGTTCTCTCCCGGACTGGGGGGCGTGCGCACACAGAACACCGCCTGGGCGGAGGAACTGGCCAGCAACGGCTACGTGGTCGCCGCCCTCGACCACCCCTACGACTCGGCCGCGGTCGTCCTCACCGACGGCCGAACGATCGAAACCCAGATCGCCTCCACCGGCGACGACGACGAAGACGACAAACGGGCCACCGAGACGACGAGGATCCGCGCCGCGGACCTCAGCTTCGTCCTCACTCAGCTGGGCCGTCTGGACCGGGGCGAGATCGACGGTCCGCTGACCGGCCGTCTGGACACCGACCGGGCCGCGGTGACCGGCCACTCCCTGGGTGGCGGCGCCGCCCTCCAAGCGGCCCGCCAGGACCGCCGGTTCGCCGCCGTCATCGATCTGGACGGCTACCCTCGCGACCCCGAGCGGCTCCCCTTCCCCCAGCCGGCACTCGCGCTCACCCAGGACATCGGCGCCGAGACCGACCCGCGCTACATACCCCGCCTCACCGAGGTCCTCGAGCTCAGCACGGCGACGAGCTACCGGCTCACCCTCCCCGGCGCCGCACACCTCAGCTTCATGGACGCCCCCCTCTATCTGCCGCCCGTGCCCTCGATCGTCGGCTCCCTGGGCCGCACCGAGAGCCCGCGCGTCGTCGCCGCCACCACCCTCGCCTTTCTGGACACCACCCTGCGGCGCGAACCCGGTGACCTTGACGGCGTTCTGTCGGCCTACGGCGACCTCAGCGTCTACCGCCCGGGCGACAGCCACTGATCAGCCGCGCCACGGCAGCCCCCCTCCCGGGCCCGGGTTTCCCCGGTACACAGGGGGGCTGGCCCCACCCTCGGCCGACCCGCTGCCCGGATGGTCCGGCGGATCCGGAAGAACGAGGCTGAACGCGTACAGATCCACCAGGCAAAAGAGGGAAATCTCTGTGTTCAGCTTCAAACCGCTGCACCGCCGTACCGCCCGCGCGGCCGCCGTCGGCGCTCTCGCCGCCGCTACCTGCGCCACCGTCATGGCCGGCAGCGCCGGAGCCATCGTCAACGGGTCGGACTCCACCGAGCGCTACCCGTTCATGGCGTCCATTCCGATGTCGGCCCCGACAGCCGGCGTGCTCGACGGGAACTGCGGGGCATCGCTGATCGACGAGCAGTGGGTGCTCACGGCGGCCCACTGCGTGCAGGGCGAAGGCCTCGAGCTGGAGGGCATCGTGCGCCTCGGCAGCGAACACCGCACGTCAGGCGGCACCGTCCGGAAGATCGACCAGGCCTTCGTCCACCCCGGCTATGTGAACGGTGACAACAAGGCCCCCAACAAGGACGACATCGCCCTGGTCCGCCTTGACCGCCCGGTCGCCGGGAAGCCCATCAAGATTGCCAAGCAGCCGGGGAATCCCGGCACGCCGACCAGGCTCCTGGGCTTCGGTACCACGTCCGACACCGAGTTCGCGTTCCCGGACCGGCTGCAGGAGCTGAACACCCGTCGGGGCGCCGAGTCCGAGTGCGCTCCGGGTTACGCGGGCCGGACCCGACTGTGCACGATCACCACCGTGCCCGGAGCCATGGCGTGCTTCGGGGACTCCGGGGGACCCCAGGTCCAGAAGGGCCGGAACGGCCGTTGGGAGCTGATCGGCGTGACCTCGGGCCCCGGGGCCCCGGACGTGCCGTGCTCGCAGGGCCCTGGCCTCTACACCAGCGCGCCCGCCTACGCGGGCTGGATCGAAAAGACCATGAAGACCAACAGCGGTCGATGACCGCGTAGGGTCCCTCGCCGAGACCGGCGCGAACGACCCCCCAAGACCCCCCGAGGCGGCCCCTGGACAGGGGCCGCCTCGCGGGCGGCGGGACAGTCGCCGTCGCCGTCGCTGTCACAGTGGCCGGTCCCGGAGATCTGCGGCGGGACCGTACTCCGGCAGGGCGATGGCCCCGGCCTTGGCGAACTGTGCGGCGAGCAGGTTCCGCATCGGCCAGCGGGTCATCGAGCGCATCGAGAGGTCGCGCAGCCGGATGCCGAGCCCGCTCGAGGGCGCGTACCCGGCGGCTCCGCCGGGCGGGAGCTGCTGTGCCTGGCTCACGTACGGACGCATCACCGTGTCGTAGCGACGGAAGGCGGCACCGTGGTCTCCGTCGGCGGCGGCGATTTCACCGGCCAGGACATAGGCGCCGACCAGAGCGAGGCTCGTCCCGAGACCGGTCAGCGGGGTCGCGCAGTAGCCGGCGTCGCCGAGGAGTGCCACGCGGCCGCGCGACCAGCTGTCGAGGCGGACCTGGCCCATCGGGTCGAGGAAGAAGTCCGAGGAGGTGCGCATGGCCCGCAACAGGCGTGGGGTCTCCCAGCCGACGTCGGCGAAGCGGCGGGCTATGAGCCCTTGTTGGGCCGCTACATCGCGCCGGTCGTAGGCGAGTGGTGGAGAGCGGAAGCTGAAACCGGCCTTGATCTCGCCGGGAAGGCGGCCGGGCCGCGCCGAGACGACCAGCCCGCCGGGCGCGTTGTGCATCACATACCACCCGTCGAGCTCCAGGTCGTCGACGGCGGTGAACCAAGCCGTGTAGAGATCGATCGGACGGACGAAGTCCCGCTCGGGGCCGAAGGCCAGCGCGCGCACCACGGAGTGCGGCCCGTCCGCGCCGACGACGAGCGCGAACCGGCGCCGCGCGGCCTTCTCGAAGGTGACGGTGACCCCGTCCGCGTCCTGAACGATGCCGGTGATGGTGTCGTCGAAGAGGTACTCCGTGTCCGGCAGGGTGGCCTCGTACAGCAGACGGGCGAGGTCGCCGCGGAGGATCTCGATCTCGGAGACGATCCCCTCGCCGCCGAAGCCGTCGGCGGGCAGCCGGGCCGTGATGCGGCCCGTGGAGTCGACGAGCGCGAGGCCGCGCTGGTCCACGCTCTCCGCCCTGGCCCGCTCCATCAGGCCCATCCGTTCGATCACGGTGCGGCCGGCGCCGCGCAGATCCACGGTCTGCCCGCCCGGCCGGGGTTCCGGCGCGCGCTCCACGACCGTGACCGCGAACCCTCCCTCGCGTAGCCAGTACGCCAGCGCCGGCCCCGCGATGCCGGCGCCGCAGATGAGTACCTCATTGTTCGGCATGCCGCCAACGTACGCCGTACGCATGGGAGGGAGCAAGCGCAGAATCGCCTGCCAGCATGCCATGTCCGACCGTGCTGCACTAGTGCGGCAAGGTGGGAGGGGGCTGATGTGCGGGTATCGTCCGGCGTCCGCGGCTAGGATGGCGCCCATCCAGGTGCACTAGTGCGGAGGGGGCTCGGTGGGCGGACAGGCGGTATCGCGCTACAGCCAGATCGTCACGGAGTTGCGGCGACGGATCGAGACGGGCGAACTGGCCCCGGGCGACCGCGTGCCCTCGACCCGTGAGATCACCCGGCACTGGGGCGTCGCGATGGCCACCGCGACCAAGGCGCTCTCCGAACTGCGCCGCGAGGGCGTGGTCCGCGCCGTCCCGGGCGTCGGGACGGTCGTGGCGGCACCGGGCCGCCCGGTACGGGCCGCCCGGCCCGCTGCCGCCGCCCGGCCCGCCGGCGCGTCCGAGGCGTCTTCGGCCCCGACGGCGCTCACGCTCGAACGGATCGTCGGTGCGGCCGTCGCGGTCGCCGACACGGAGGGACTGGCCGCGGTCTCGATGCGTCGGCTGGCCGCCGAGCTCGGAGTGGCGACGATGTCGCTGTACCGGCACGTGGCCGACAAGGACGACCTGCTGATGCGCATGATGGACAGCGTCATGGCGCAGAGCCCGCTGCCCGCAGACCCGCCGGACCACTGGCGGGAGGCGATCGAACTGGCGGCCCGGCAGCTCTGGGACCTCTTCCGCCGCCACCCCTGGCTCGCACCTGCCCTGTCGGTCACACGACCCCAGATGCTCCCCTCGGCACTGCCGTACAGCGAGTGGATGCTCACGACCCTGCACGCGCACGGATTCGACCTGCACTCCGCCTTCACGGCGCACCTCACGCTGCTCAATTACGCCCGTGGCATCGCCTTCAACGTGGAGACCGAGCGCGAGGCCGAGGCGGCCAGCGGCCTCGACAGCGAAGAGTGGATGGACACCCAGGAGCCCGTGCTCCTGGCGATCCTGGACACCGGCCGGTTCCCCGCGCTCTCGTGCCTCGCCGAGGCCGGTTACGATCTCGACCTCGACGCCCTCTTCGAGTTCGGGCTCCAACGTCTCCTCGACGGCCTCGCCTCGGCTCAGGGCCGCCCGTGACGGAGGCTCACTCCTCCACGGGGCGGTCGGCCGCTCCGGCAGTTGCCACGGCCGGATCCGGAGCCGCCCGACGGGTCAGTACGCGGCCGCGGAGCCGCTCACGGGGTGTTCCCCAGGTCGTTCAGCTCCGACCGGCCGGGGCGTTCATGCCCTGCACGCGCAGGGCCTGGGCGAGGTCCTCCTTCGCGGGGTAGCGCCGGTAGAGGCTGCCCATGCCCATGCCGGCGTGGCGGGCGATCTCCGAGACGGGTGCGTTCCACCCGTGCTCGGCGAAGACCTCGCGCGCCGCGCGCAGAACCCGCTCGTCGTTGCGGTCGGCTCCCGCCCCGCCGCCGAGCATGGCGGCGGTGAGACGGAATCCGGAGGCTGTGCGTTCCCTGGGCATCGCCTCGCGGACCAGGTCCAGGGGGAGCGAGGCCTTGGAGGCTCCCTGTACGGCGCGCATCGCGATGAGGAAGCCGATGTCCGGGGAGGCGGCGGCCGCCAGGCTTCGGGGCGGGCCGAAACGCCGGGTAGCTGAGCTGGGCGCAAGCTCCTCGTCGTCGAGCTCGCCAGGGCGCCCCGCCCGCCCTCGTCCCGCGCGCCGATCCGCCCGTCCCTCACCTGCGGAGACAAAGACAGAGGGTGACGAACGCCAGTGATTTTTCCATATGTTCGCGAATTTGTTGCACAATCGATACATTCGTATCCATGCCCGGACCTGAATTCGGGACGACTTCGGAGAACACTGTCGGCCGTTGCGATCCAGCAGCCACATCCGAGAAAGCAGGACCTTCCCCAGGTATCCGATCGACCGACAGTCCATCCACACGCGGAGGTATTACGATGTCCGTCTGCAGGAACGACTCCCATAAGGCCCGAGAGGCTCTCCGAGTTGTCCGACGCATCACCGGATTCCGTCCCCCTCGCCTTCTTCTGCTCCTCTGCCTGCTGGCGGTGAGCACCCTGGCCGGACCGGTGTCACCGGCCGAAGCGGCCACGTCGTACGGCGCCAAAGCCGTGGCCACGGCCGCTTCCAAGAAAGGCGCCCCTTATGCGCGCGGCGCGACGGGGCCGAAAAGGTTCGATTGCTCGGGATTGACGCTGTACTCCTTCCGGAAGGCCGGCAAGCGTCTTCCCCGCACCGCCGAGCAGCAGTACGAGTACACCGCACACGTTTCTCGCGACAAACGCGCATTGGGTGATCTGGTGTTCTTCCCGCAGGGGTCGACCGTGGAACACGTGGGCATTTACGCAGGCCACGACAGAATCTGGCACGCCCCCCGTCCGGGAACCCGCGTGAGGCTGGAACGCATTTGGAGCAATAACGTCCGCTACGGGCGCGCCCGTTGACGGCGCACCCACCGGTGGGTACGTGCCGGAGCGGGGACAGCGATCAGCGGCGGCCCCCTGCCGAACGCGCCTCACGCCTCCGATCCGAATGTTGCGACTCCATCGGTGCGTCGTCCGGCTGAGGCCGGTCGGTCACGTCACCAGCGACGGGGTTCATGCCGCCCCACCTCCGCCGTACGCACCGAGGGCACCCGCCGGGCCCGCACGGCCCGGCGGAGCGGTGTCCGGGGCTGCCCAGCGAGCGGCTGGGCAGCCCCGGGCGGCTGGACTCACCTGTGCGCGGGAGTCCCCAGCCGCACGTGCGGGATCCGCGTCAGCTGTGGTCGCTGCCGTAGTAGGTGCCGATCTGGTTGCGGTAGGCGGCGTCGCCGCGGTGCTTGTCCTTCTCGTACTCGGGAGCGTTCTTGATCTGCTCCTTGGTGCGGTTGACGAAGATCTTCTCCTCCTTCGTGTCGACGCGCACGATGGTGCCGGCGGGCAGGAGGACTTCCTTGCCGAAGATCCAGGGGCCTGTGTCGACGACGACGTAGGAGGAGCCGACCTCCTCGGTGTCCTCGTCGACCTTGCCGATGTGGCCGTCGACCGCCTCGACCTTGTAGCCGGTCAGGCGGGTTCCGGGCGAGTACTGCGACTCGGAGGTGTAGCTCCACATGTCCGTCACGCGCGTGTCTCGTCTCTGTCGTTGGAATACGGGCCATGACGCGAGGACGCGTCACCCCTTCGTTGCGAACAGATCGATTCCTGCCCCTAGGAGCGCCCGAACTGCGAGATCTGCGCAGGAGCCACCCGCACGGACCACATCGTCTCGTCCCGGTACGGCCGACGTGCGACCGCCATGTGGGCTCCCTATCATGAAGGGTGGTTGCAGGAGACCCAGGTGAAGCGGGCGCATCAAGGTAGACCCTCCCGACCTCTCGAACGGGAGAAGGAGAAGACCATGGCCCTGACGTCCGGCAAGCACACGACGCACCTCGGGAAGCGGTGGTTCGTTCGGACCGTTCCTGCGGCCCTGCTCGCTTCCGGTGCCGTGCTGCTGACGAACGGTTCCCTCGCGGGCCGGGCGCACGAGCACGTCCCCGCGGCGGCCGTGGTCCCGGCCGCGATGACGGTCCCGTCCCCGGCCGATGACAAGCAGCTCGCCCTGGACACGCTCGACGAGGTGGTGCG
The DNA here is from genome assembly GCF_040611715.1 of Streptomyces sp. NPDC006544. NCBI lineage: Bacteria > Bacillati > Actinomycetota > Actinomycetes > Kitasatosporales > Streptomycetaceae > Streptomyces > Streptomyces sp. NPDC006544. The sequence continues at coordinate 162,876 of NZ_JBEXOV010000004.1, forward strand.
GGGCGACTTCACCGCCGTCTCGAACCGTTTCGACGAGACGCTGCGCCACCAAGCGTCCCCGGAGCTCCTCGCGCGGTCATGGCAGGACTACCAGAAGGAGTTCGGGTCCTACCGGGCACACGAAGACCCCCAGCAGGTCGCATCCGTCCAGGGAACCGTGGTCAACGTGCCCCTGCGGATGGCGAAGAAGAGCGGAGAATTCCGCGTCACCTTCAACGACGACCGGCAGCTCACGGGTCTGTACTTCCTGCGCACCGGCATACCGGTCCGGTAACTCCCCTCGTTGCGCACGAGGAGTGATCAAGCGGGTCGGCGGCGGCGAGAACAGGGCGCGGTCAACCGTGATCCCGCCGCCGGACCCCCGGACGGCGACCCGGAACCCCGTCGCCCGCACCCGGCCACCCCCGGCGCGAAGGCCGTTCCGCCGTGGGTGGCCGCGCAGCCGCACGCGTCGGCCCCGTCGCCACCCTCCGCCAGGAGGTCGCTGCGGCGAGCGCGTGGCCTCTGCGGGGCTCCGGGCTTCGCCGGCCCGGGCTCGGAGGGGCCCCTCGTGGTCAGTGGCCGAGGGCGTTCTTGAGCTGTTGCTTGCTCATGTTCGACCTGCCCTCGATGCCGCGCTGCTTCGCCTCCTGGTACAGGTCGTCCTTGGTGCGTTCGGACGAGCTGCCGCCGCTACGGGACCTCTCGCCGCCGCGTTGCGAAGCGGACTTGCCCTGGGTGGAGCTGCGGCTCGCGGTCTTGCTCTCGCCCGAACGCGCGCGTTCCTTGTTCACCGTTCGGGAGGCCATCTCCTTCGCACGGCCCTCCGACATGCCGCGCTCCTCACCCGACTCCTTGATGTGCTCGTACTGACGCTCGCGCTTGGGGCTGGATCCTCGGGGCATGACAAACCCTTTCCTCGACGGTGTGGTGTCAACGCCATGGTGCGCGTACCCCGGTCGCGTCGCATCTCACGCGGTGCGGATCGGGATCCCTCGGCAACGGGGGAGGCCCTGGCGTCCGTTGCCGCACAAGGGAGGGCGCCTCCTCCTGACCGACGGAACATGTACGGGCGCGTTAGGCCGCCGGGCACGATCCGTAGGCCGGGTAGGCCCGGAAGGGCGGCAAGGTTCAGCTGGCCGGAATAGGGACCAGGTACGGCCCGGGGAGAGCGTTCAGCCGTCGGACCCTGAGCCAGGCTCGGCCATACCGCGGTGAGCCCGCGCCTTGACGCTGTCGGGCAGGACGCGGTTCGCCAGGCCCTGTGCCCTGGTCTTCAAGGATCCGGCGACGACCTTGTCCTTCCCGGCCATCATGGCGTCGAAGCCCTGCGCGGCCACCTGGGCAGGATCGTCCTTGTCCGCCTGGCCCACCTTGGTGTCCAGCATGTCGGCCCGCTCGAAGAACTCGGTCTCGGTCGGACCGGGCATCAACGAGGTGACCGTCACGCCGGTGTCCTTCAGCTCGTTCTGCAGCGCCTGCGAGAAGGACTGGAGGAACGACTTGCTCGCGTTGTACACGGCCTGGAAGGAGCCGGGCATGGTGGACGCGATCGACGACGTGATGAGCAGCCGCCCCTCCCCGTCCTCCACCATCCGGGGCAGCAGCCGCTTCGCCAGATGGACCGTGGACGTGATGTTCAGGTCGATGATCTCCAACTCGTCAGCAAGATCGGTCTCCAGGAAGGCGCCGCCTTGCCCGACGCCGGCGTTCAGTGCGGCAGCCGCTACCGGCCGCCGTGTGTCCGTGATGGCACGGTGGAGCTTCTCCACACCCTCCCTCGTGGTCAGGTCGGTCTGGACGGCCTCCACGCGGGTGCCCTGTGCGATCAGCGCTTCGGCAGCCGAGGACAGGGCGTCGTCCTCCGCCGCGATGATCAGGTCGAAGCCGTGCTCGGCGAACTGTCTGGCCAGCTCGTACCCGATGCCGCTCGATGCGCCGGTGACGACTGCCAGCGGGTTGATGGTCTTCATGAAGGGCGCCTACCCGTGTCCGACCGTCCTACCGTCCACCGCCCTCCGTCTGTCGGATCCCGGCGGCCGGCCCCCGGGGCCGTGGCCCGCCTCGGCGAGACGGCCCTGTGAACCTTCCGTAGGTGGCCACGCCGAAACTGGGTATCCGCACCGCGTACACGAGTGAAGGCCGGACACGAGTGAGAGGCCGAGCCGCCAGGCGGGGCCGGTCGACGCGGCGGCCGCTGCGGCCTCTCCCGGACGGGACCATGGAGGCAGTGGTGAGCACGACGAGCATCCGGGCCGGGCGACGCACCGTCGAGATCTCACGGCCTGAAAAGCTGCTGTTCCCCGCGGACGGGATCACCAAGGCGGACCTCGTGGCGTACTACCGTGCCGTGGCGGCACGGATGCTGCCCCATCTGCGGGGGCGTCCCCTGATGCTGGAGCGCCACCCGGACGGCATTGACGGGCCGGCGTTCATGCAGAAGGAAGCGCCGGACCATTTCCCGGACTGGATCGAGCGTGCCGAGCTGCCGAAGGAAGGGGGCACCGTCACCCACGTCCTGTGCGACGACACGGCCACCTTGATCTATCTGGCCAATCAAGGGTGCATCACTGCGCACCGTTGGCTCTCCAAGGCGGACCGGCCCGACCACCCCGACCGCCTGGTCTTCGATCTCGACCCGGTCGACCAGGACTTCGCACCGGTTCGGCAAGCCGCCCATCGGCTCCACGAGCTGCTGGAAGAGCTGGCACTGCCCTCCCTGCCCATGACCACCGGCTCGCGCGGCCTCCACGTCGTCGTCCCCCTGGACCGCAAGGCCCCCTTCGAGGAGGTGCGCGCATTCGCCCGTGCCGTCGCGGAGGAGCTCGCGTCGCGTCACCCCGACCAGCTGACGACCGCCCCCCGCAAGGAGGCACGCAAGGGGCGGCTCTACTTGGACGTGCAGCGCAACGGGTACGCCCAGACGTCCGTCGTGCCCTACGCCGTCCGTGCGAGGGCCGGCGCCCCGGTGGCCGCACCCGTGGCGTGGGACGAACTCGACGATCCGGCTCTCGACGCACGCCGATGGACCCTCACCATGGTGGAAGAGCTCGTGGAGCGGGACCCGTGGAGCGACGCACCCCGTGGCAGGTCCCTCACGGTGGCCCGCCGCCGACTCGCCGGCAGCTGACGCTCCCTTCATCCGGAGCGGGACCGGCCGTCGGACCGTCGGACGACGCTCGCTGCTTCGTCGCGGTCCTCATCGCGTTCCTTGCCGCTCATCGGGAGGAGCGCCCCTTCCTCCGCAGGGCGTCCGGCTTGTGCACCGCGGACCGGCCCGACGCGTCGCTCTCCACCTCGTACTGCGGCTGCTCGCCCGAGGCGTCGACGGTGCGCCCCGCGGCCCGGGTCCGTCTCGTGACCTTCTTCTTCACCTTGCCGGTCACCGTGTGACCGTGGCTCTTCCACGTGACTTCATCACCACTGTTCAGGTCGTCCTTGCCCGCCATGGCCCTTCCCTTCCGCTCTCCGGCCGCAAGCGATCGGCGGCCGGCCGGTCCGGTTCTCCGTACGCGTCCAGGGTCGAATACGTCCGCAGCTCGCGCACCGGGAGGACGGCTGCGGCTCCTGCACCCCGGCGCCGCACTCCGGCCCGCAAGGGTGAACGTGGGGGCGCGGCCGGGTGGTGGCGGGTGGGCCCCAGTGTGTCCGGGACGACACCGGGTACCCGCATGCCATGTTTCCCTTCAGCGACAGCACGCTCGCTCTTCTGGCCGGTGGCTACGCCTGGCTGCCCAATCGGATGCGCAGGACGACGAACAGCACGGTCAGGACCCGTCTGCTAGGCCGGCCCGCCATCGCCCTTCGCGGCCCGGAGGCCGTGGAGTTCTTCTACGACGAACGCCACGTCCTGCGCACGGCCGCACTCCCCGACCCCGTCCTCGACACCCTCTTCGGGCAGGGCGCCGTCCACACGCTCGACGGCGACGCGCACTGGGTCCGCAAAGCCATGTTCATGGCCCTCCTCAAGGACGAGGCGGGCGTCGTCGCGCTCCGTGCCCTCGTCGTCCGTCGGTGGCGGGAGGCCGCAGCCGACTGGAAAGGGGACGGGGCGGTCCTCTTCGACGAGGCCGCCCTGGTCCTCGCCGGGGCCGTCTGCGAGTGGGCCGGTCTCCGGCTTTCCGCCGCCGAGACCGCAGGCCTCGCCCGAGACTGCACGGACATGGTCGACGGATTCGCCACGCCGGGCACCCGGCACCTCCGTGCCCGCCGCGCCCGTGCCCGGCAGGAGCAGTCCCTCGCGGCTCTGATCACGGCCGTGCGTGAGCGACCGGAGTCCGCCGCCGAGCCTTCCGCCCTGCGGACCGTGGCCTGGCACCGCGACGCGGACGGCGGCCTCCTGGACCCCCGTACCGGTGCGGTGGAACTGCTCAACATCATCCGGCCCACTGTCGCCATCACCTGGTTCGTGACCTTCGCCGCCCACGCCCTGCACCGATGGCCCCAGCACCGTGACCTCCTGCGCGTGGACCCCGACGGGGCCCACGCCCTGGCGTTCGCGCACGAGGTCCGGCGCTTCTACCCCTTCGCGCCGTTCGTCGGGGGCCTGGCGGCCGACGACCTGACCTGGCGGGGCGAAGACGTCCCGAAGGGAACGCTCGTCCTTCTCGACCTGTACGGGCAGAATCACGACCCCGCCTTGTGGGAAGCCCCTTACCGTTTCGACCCCGGCCGGTTCCGCGGTGCGGCCGGCCTCCCCGACAACCTCGTACCCCAGGGCGGCGGCGACCCCGCGCGGGGCCACCGTTGCCCGGGGGAGGACATCACCGTGACGGTCCTCGCCGCCCTCGCCACCGAACTGGCCCGACTCGACTACGACGTTCCCGACCAGGACCTGACCATTCCCCTGTCCCGCGTGCCGACCGCTCCCCGCAGCGGCTTCTCGCTCAGCTGCCGGTGACGCACACCCGCCCGGAGAGTGCGGCGGGCGGCGGCCCACTTCGCGGAACGGTTCCCCACTCGTCTGGCGGACGACCGACGCGCGGGCCGGCTCGCCTCACGCCCCCGCCACCGGGCCCGCTGTGCCGTGTCACCCCCCGGCGACCCGGGGTGCGCGACCGCCAGACCCTGGGGAGACTGGGGAGCGCCGCTGAGTCGCCGTGTCCGTCGCCCCCTCGTCGAAGGAACCATCGTGACCGAAGAGCAGTCGTCGCACTCCCCAGCCCCTCGTGAGATCCGGGTTGCGTCGGTGCCCGCCGGGCATGTGTACGTACGGCACTGCTCCGCCCACGAGCCCGACGTCGTACGACGGCTGCGAGATCCCAGACCTCTCGGTGCGCCCAGCACGTCGCAGCGCTGGTGGCCGCCGGTCATGCTGGACCCGGACTGGGTGCGGGCCCACCACGACGAATTCGACGTCTTCCACCTGCACTTCGGTTTCGACGCCCAGAGCCCCGCCCAACTGTCCGCGCTCGCGGACGCCCTCCGTCGGCACGGCAAACCGCTGGTCTACACGGTGCACGACCTCCGCAATCCCCACCAGTCCGACCCCGCCGCCCACGACGCCGCCCTCGACGTGATCGTTCCGGCGGCCGAGCACCTGGTCACCCTGACCCCCGGCGCAGCTCGTAGCATCCGCAGCCGGTGGAACCGCACGGCCACCGTGCTGCCCCACCCGCACGTCGTCGAACTGCCGCGTCTTTCCCGCCCCCGGTCGATCCGCGACCGGTTCCGCGTCGGGGTCCACGCAAAGAGCCTGCGTGCGAACATGGCCGTCCTCCCCGTCGTCCGGGTCCTCGCAGACACGGTGGCCGAACTCCGGGCCGCCGAGCTCCAGGTCAACATCCACAAGGAGGTGGCGGACCCGGCCTCCGGGGCCCACGACCCGAAGTTGCTGCGGGCGCTGGAAGAACTCGCCGACGCCGGCCGTCTCACCCTCACCGTCCACGACTACTTCGACGACCAGCAACTCTGGGACTACCTCGCCTCGCTGGACCTGTCGGTGCTGCCCTACCGCTTCGGTACCCACTCCGGATGGCTCGAGGCCTGCCACGACCTCGGCACCGCCGTCGCCGCCCCCGACTGCGGTTTCTACGCCGAACAGCGCCCGTGCCTGACCTACGGCCACAGCCAGCAGGGGGGGCTGGACGAGGAGTCGCTGCGCGACGCGGTGCTGACGGCCTACGAGGAGAGGCCTGCGCCCCGGGCGACGACGACGCACCGAACCCGGGAGCGGGCCGAACTCGCCGCCGCCCACCGCGCCTTGTACGCGAGCGCTCTTCAGTGAGCGGTCTGAGGATCGCCCTCATCGCCTCCGCGCGCTTTCCGATCACGGAGCCGTTCGCCGGAGGACTGGAGGCACACACCTGGGGTCTCGCGCACGCACTGCACCATCGTGGTCACCACGTCGCTCTCTTCGCCGCGCCCGGATCCGATCCCGCGCTCGGGGCGCGGGAGCTGCCCGTGCGCACGGCAGTACTGAGCGCCGAAGCCCGTTCGGACGGCAGCATGCCCGGCCGCACCTGGATGCAGGAGCACCACGCGTACCTCGGCCTGATGCTGGACCTGGCGCGGGACGGCGAGCACCGGTTCGACATCGTGCACAACAACAGCCTGCACTACCTTCCTGTCGCGATGGCGTCGGCCCTGCGCGTGCCGGTCGTCACCACCCTCCACACCCCGCCGACCCCGTGGCTGGAGTCCGCCATCCAGACCCACGACGCCTGTCCGGTGACGTTCACGGCCGTCAGCGAGTTCACGGCCTCGGCGTGGAAGGCCACCGTGCCCGCCGCCCGGGTCGTGCGCAACGGGATCGACACCGGCTTCTGGAAGCCGGGTCCGGGTGGAGACGGCCTGGTGTGGTCCGGTCGTCTGGTTCCCGAGAAGGGGCCCCATCTGGCGATCGAGGCCGCCCGGCGCGCCGGAGTACCTCTGAAACTGGCGGGACCGGTGGCCGACCGGGCCTACTACGAGGAACGGATCGAGCCCTTGCTGGGCGAGGGCGCGCGGTACGTCGGCCATCTGGACCGGCGGGGACTCGCCGAGCTGCTGGGCGCGGCCGGAGCCGCGCTCGTGACGCCCTGCTGGGACGAACCGTACGGGCTGGTGGTGGCCGAGGCGCTGGCCTGCGGCACGCCGGTGTGCGGATTCGACCGGGGCGCCCTCGCGGAGATCCTCACCCCCGACTGCGGCTTGCTGGCGCCCGCCGGGGACGTGGAGGCACTGGCGCGGCTCATCCCGCGGACCATGGGACTCGACCGACGGGCCGCCCGCCGGCGGGCGGAGCGGTTCTGCTCGCTCGACCGCACGGCTGACGCCTACACCGCCTTGTACCAGGAGGTCATGAGGTGATCGGTTACTACGTCCACCACCAGGGTCGCGGCCACCTGCATCGTGCCGTGGCCGTCGCCGCGCACATCCGGGAGCCGGTCACCGTCCTGTCCTCACTGCCCCGTCCCGCCCAGTGGGACACGCCGTGGATCGTCCTGCCCCCGGACTCCGTCGACGCGCCTGACGACCCCACGGCTCGGGGGCGGCTGCACTGGGTGCCGCTCCGCCATGCGGGCCACCGCGAGCGGATGGGGCGCATCGCCGAATGGATCCGCCGGACTGAGCCCCGGCTGTTCGTCAGCGACGTATCGGTCGAGGCCGCCACGCTGGCCCGTCTCATGGGGACCCCCGTCGTCGTCGCCGCCATGCGCGGCGACCGGAGCGACGAAGCACACCGTCTCGCCTACGACCTCGCGGACGCCCTCCTCGCCCCCTGGCCTCGGTCCTGCCCCGAACCGGGCTGGCCGCCGCAGTGGAAGGCGAAGACCCTGCACACCGGGAGCATCTCCCGCTACGACGGACGTCCCCGGCACGCCCGCGGCAGCGGCCGGGACGCCTCCCGCCGGGAAGTGGCGGTGCTGCTGGGCGGCGGCGGCACGGACCTCAGCAGCACACAGCTCAGGGAAGCGGCCCGGGCCACCCCGGGCTGGACCTGGACCGTTCTGGGCGGGCCCGGAGCCGACTGGGTCGAGGACCCCTGGCCGGTGCTGTGCCGAGCGGACGTGGTCGTCACCCACGCGGGACAGAACGCGGTCGCGGAGTGCGCCGCCGCCCGTGTCCCCACCGTCGTCATCCCCCAGAACCGGCCCCATGGGGAGCAGCACGCCACCGCCCGGGCGCTGCGAACGGCCGGTCTGGCCACCGTACGGGACGCGTGGCCCGAGCCGCGTGCGTGGGCCGGGCTGCTGGCGGAAGCCGCGGCCCGGCAGGACCGTTGGGAGCTCTGGTCTCCCGGCGACGGCGCCCGGCAGGCCGCGCGCTTGCTGACCGGGCTGGCCGGCGGCACGAGAGAGCGGATCGCGTGCGCACCGCGGTGATCTCCCTCGCTGCGGGCAGGCATCCACACCTGCTCATGCAACAGGACGGCCTGGCCGCAAGCGCCCGCGCACCCGACCACTACGTGATCGTGTCCATGGCCGACCCCGCGATCGAAGGCCTCACCGCACGGCGGAAACCCTCAGCGGACGTCATCACCCTCCCCCTGAAGGACGGGCGCCTGCCCCTGGCGGCCGCCCGCAACGCCGGCGCCGCGCGAGCCCTCGCCGCCGACGCGGAGCTGCTGGTCTTCCTCGACGTGGACTGCATCCCCGGCCCCACCCTTCTGGACGGCTACGCACGTGCCGCCCAGCAGGACGTCCTGTTGTGCGGCACGGTCGCCTACCTGCCGCCCCGGCCTCCTGGCGGCTACGTCCTCGAGGGACTGGCGGAGCTGGCTCCGCCGCACCCCGCCCGCCCGGCACCCGCCGACGGCGAAGTCCTGCGCGGGGGGGACCCCCGGCTCTTCTGGTCGCTGTCGTTCGCGCTCACGGCCGGCACCTGGAACCGCCTCGGAGGCTTCTGCGAGGCGTACACCGGCTACGGGGGCGAGGACACCGACTTCGCCGCTACCGCGGCCCAGTGCGGAGTGGACCTCTGGTGGGTGGGCGGGGCCCCCGCCTACCACCAGCACCATCCGACGGAGCACCCCCCGGTCCGGCACCTCGACGACATCCTCCGCAACGGCGCGCTCTACAAAGAGCGGTGGGGCAAGTGGCCGATGCAGGGGTGGTTGCGTGCGTTCGAGGCACGGGGGCTGGTCCAGTACGTTCGCGCCACCGACACCTGGCGCAAAGGCTGAAGCACCCTGCCGGGCGCGTCCCGCGCGTCCCGCGCGCCCCGCGCGTCGCTCCGGGTTCCGCCTCCGTGGCCGGCCCGCCCCGCTCCGGGCCGTTCACGGGGTCCGTCCGGCGTCGGGTCCTTCAGAGGCAGCCCCGGATTGGTCGACGACGTCGCGTTTGCCCTCCTTGCCGGGGTCCCAGGCCGCGATCTCGGGATGGTGGAGGTCGAAGGCGGGTGATTCCGAGCGGACGCGGGGAAGGGTGACGAAGTTGTGCCGCGGGGGCGGACAGGAGGTCGCCCATTCCAGGGACCGGCCGAAGCCCCACGGGTCGTCGACGGCTACGCGGGGCGCGTACTGAGCCGTCTTCCACACGTTGTAGAAGAAGGGAAGGGTCGAGGCGCCGAGGAGGAACGCGCCGACCGAGGAGACGGTGTTCAGGCCCGTGAAGCCGTCGGCGGCGAGGTAGTCGGCGTAGCGCCGGGGCATGCCTTCGGCGCCCAGCCAGTGCTGGACCAGGAAAGTCACGTGGAAGCCGATGAACAGGGTCCAGAAGTGGATCTTGCCGAGGCGTTCGTCCAGCATCTTGCCGGTCATCTTCGGCCACCAGAAGTAGAAGCCGGCGAACATGGCGAAGACGACCGTTCCGAAGACGACGTAGTGGAAGTGGGCCACGACGAAGTACGAGTCCGTGACGTGGAAGTCCATCGGGGGCGAGGCCAGGACGATTCCGGTCAGCCCCCCGAAGAGGAAGGTGACCAGGAAGCCGATGGCCCAGAGCATCGGGGTCTCGAACGAGATGGAGCCCTTCCACAGGGTGCCGATCCAGTTGAAGAACTTCACGCCCGTGGGCACCGCGATCAGGAACGTCATGAAGGAGAAGAACGGCAGCAGGACGGCGCCGGTGGCGAACATGTGGTGGGCCCACACGGTCACCGAGAGGCCCGCGATCGCGATGGTCGCGCCGACCAGGCCGAGGTAGCCGAAGATCGGCTTGCGGGAGAACACCGGGAAGATCTCGGTGACGATCCCGAAGAACGGCAGCGCGATGATGTAGACCTCCGGGTGGCCGAAGAACCAGAACAGGTGCTGCCACAGGAGGGAGCCGCCGTTCCTCGGGTCGAAGACGTGGGCGCCGAACTTGCGGTCCGCCTCCAGCACGAGCAGGGCCGCGGCGAGGACGGGGAACGCGAACAGCACCAGCACCGACGTCAGCAGGATGTTCCAGGTGAAGATCGGCATCCGGAACATCGTCATGCCCGGCATGCGCAAGCAGATGATGGTGGTGACGAAGTTGACCGAACCGAGGATCGTCCCGAAACCCGACAGCGCCAGCCCCATGATCCACATGTCTCCGCCGACGGACGGGGTGCGTGCCGAGCCGCTCAGGGGCGTGTAGGCGGTCCAGCCGAAGTCCGCGGCGCCGTCCGGGGTCAGCAAGCTGCCCACGACGATCAGGCCCCCGCAGAGGAACAGCCAGAACGACAGCATGTTCAGCCGGGGGAACGCCACGTCCGGTGCGCCGATCTGGAGGGGCATGATCGCGTTGGCGAACCCGGCGAAGGTCGGCGTCGCGAAGAACAGAAGCATGATCGTGCCGTGCAGGGTGAAGATCTGGTTGTACTGCTCGTTGGAGACGATCTGCATCCCCGGCCGGGCCAGCTCGGCCCGGAGCAGCAGCGCCAGTACCCCGCCGACGACGAAGAACCCGAACGACGCGATCAGGTACAGGTGCCCGATCCTCTTGTGGTCCGTCGTCGTCAGCCAGGACACGACGACCTTCCCGGGCGTACGCCCCGACTTCGGTGCGGGAGCGATCGCGTCGGACGTCGTCACCATGGCAGTCCCCCTACGCAACGGACGAGTGCGGCGGCGTGCGGGTCCTCGCGGACCGGACCCCACACGCTCCTCTGTGTCTATCGCGAACGGCACCGCCCTCGCCGCTGACCCGCGGGCTCGTACAGGTGAAGAACAGCTACGGCCGCCGCGTCGCCGTGGTCTTCCGCCGGCCGCTCCGCCCTTTTGACGCTGCCCCACGCGAGTGAGGGGAGCCACCCCGTCGGCTGTCCCAGGAGGTCGGCTCGCTTCTCGGCCCGGAGGATGGGCCACAACATCCCCTGGTGCAAGGAGTTCTCTCCGATGCTGGAGCGCAAGCAGCTCAAGGATCGCTCGCAGGTCACCTTCGTCCTGCCCGCCGACGTCCCGCCCGGCCCGGTCAGTGTCGTCGGCGACTTCAACGACTGGCAGCCCGGAACCCACGCCCTGAAGCCGCGCGGCGACGGCACGCGTGCGGTCAGCGTGGCCCTGCCCGGCAAGAGCGTTCACTCCTTCCGCTACCTCGCCGCCGGCGACTACTGGTTCGACGAGGACCATGCGGACGACCACGACGGCACCAACAGCCGTCTGCACACCTGAGTACGGGGACGGGCAGGGCAGGGCCCACCCGGCCCGCCGCGTCCGCTCCGGCCACTGAGTACGCCCCTACCCGACCCCAGCCAAGGAGATTGTCCTGATGACGACGGCTCGCGAGATCATGACGGAGGGCGCTGAGTGCATCGGCGCCCAGGAGACGGTCCTTGAGGCCGCGAAGAAGATGACCCGGCTGGACGTCGGCGCGCTGCCCATCTGCGGCGAGGACGACAAGCTCAAAGGCATGCTCACCGATCGCGACATCGTCGTGAAGGTCCTCGGTGCCGGGAGGGCCCCGGGCGACGTCACGGCCGGGGAACTGGCGCAGGGCGAGGCCGTCACCATCGGCGCCGACGACGACGCCGCCGAGATCCTGCGCACCATGAGCGAGCACCAGGTACGGCGTCTGCCCGTCATCGACGGCCACCGTCTCGTCGGCATCGTCGCCCAGGCCGACGTCGCCCGCGCCCTGTCCGACCCCGAGGTCGCCGATCTCCTCCAGGCCCTCTCGGTCGACTGACCACACGCGCCCTACGACCGGTGTCCGTCCGGAAGCGGCCCTTCCCCGGGCACGCGTCGTCAGGGCCCGGCCGGAGCGGGACGCACCTCCTGGGCCGCCCCGCTCCGGCACCCCCGTCTCCGGAGCGAGACTTTCGCACCGGACGGGACGACAGCGCCCCCCCCCGCAGGCGCTCCCGGCGAGCGGCCGAGCGGCGATCGCCGCTAGGCC